>JAHFEP010000218.1 GCA_023248415.1 Nitrospirota bacterium | reverse complement strand
CTTAACATGATAATGTCCTTTCCTGCCATTATGCCCTCCTTTTAAATAGGGCAGTATAGCATCCTTAAGAATAGGACATTTCTATCTTGGCTAAACAGGACATTATCATTTTGGGATTACACTACCCAAAATTACCCTTTCTGAGGATGTATATATATTCATCCTCTGGCCTCTGACAAAGCCGATAAGTGTTATACCAAGAAAATATGCCATCTCTACTGCAAGGCTTGTAGGCGCATTCCTGCTTACGATTACCGGCACACCTCGCCTGCTTATTTTGATAAGGACATCAGAGGATATCCTGCCGCTTGTAAGAACTATTTTATCAACCACTGAGATGTTATTCAAAAGGCAATAGCCAAATACCTTGTCAATTGCATTGTGCCTGCCAATATCTTCGCAAAAAACATCAATCTTCTTCCCATCCCATAATGCAGCGCTGTGAACGCCGCCTGTCTCTTTATACGATGAAGACATATTAATGAATTCTTTTGAAATATCAGTTATATCCTTTGAAGATATCTTCACAGAGGTTTCTATCCTCTTTTCTTTTGTAAAACCTTTTATAAAATCTGATGTCATTCCCCTTCCGCAGCCTGAGGTAAGGGTCTGCAGCCTGTTGTCTTTAGCTGCATCCTTTGCATAATTTCTGATGGCAATGGAGACAACGCCGTCTATCTCATTATAATCAATCTCACTGATATCATCCTTTTTAAAAATCAAACCTTCGGATAAAAGGAACCCAACTGCCAATTCCTCAACCATTACTGGCGTACACATAAGCGCAACAAATTCCTCGTTATTTAATCGGATAAGAATATCCTTTTCAACTGAAACCGTATCTTTAATCCGCCTCTGCCCGCTATTTTCTATCCTTAATACATCAAACTCTTTGGTATCTGTCATAAGTATTTGCAGATTAACAGAAAAAGGGGATAAATTCAAGGGGATAAATTTCAGTTATTGACATAATACGGCTAATTGGATATATTACTCTGTAATCAATTTCATTCAAAGGAGATATGATGAAAGATATCAAGAGTTTTATCAAGATTACAGACAACAAAATAAAGGTAACAAACAAAGATGCATTAAAGGCTTCAATAGACGAACTCATCTCTGATGCAGTCTTTAATCAAGACGAAGAAAAAAAGAAGGCGCTCCTTAGATTAATCATTGAAGCAGCAAAGGATATCAATATTATTCCATCATCCATACAGAACTTTTATATGGAAATGGGCAAAGGCAGGCACAAAGGTTTTACTGTGCCTGCTATTAATATCCGGGGCCTGACATACGATGCGGCAAAGGCAATATTCAGAAAGGCAAATGAGATGTCGGTTGGCGCCTTTATATTTGAGATTGCCCGCTCCGAGATAGGCTATACTGCACAAAGGCCTCTTGAATATTCTGCTGTTGTCTTGGCTGCTGCAATAAGAGAAGGCTTTGAAGGCCCTGTATTTATTCAGGGAGACCACTTTCAGATAAGCGGAAAAAGATATGCTGAAAGCCAGCAGGCAGAGATAGATTATCTTCACGGCCTTATAAAAGAGGCGATTGATGCAGAATTCTATAATATTGATATTGACGCCTCTACAACCGTTGACCTCTCAAAACCTACAGTAAAGGAACAACAGAAGCCTAATTATACAATAACTGCAACCCTTACAAACTATATAAGAGAGATTGAGCCTGAAGGCATCACAGTATCAGTGGGCGGAGAGATTGGCGAGATAGGAAAGAGCAACAGTACAGTAGAAGAGCTGAAAGCTTTTCTTGACGGCTTTGGTGAAACAGTAAATAAAAATCTGACTGGACTCAGCAAGATAAGCGTTCAGACAGGAACATCACACGGCGGCGTAGTGCTTCCTGACGGCACACTTGCTCAGGTAAAGATAGATTTTGAGGCCCTTAGAAAACTTTCAGATGCGGCAAGAAAGGAATATGGGCTTGCAGGCGCTGTACAGCACGGCGCATCCACACTTCCTGAATCTGCCTTTGGAAAATTTGCAGAAACAGAGACAGCAGAGGTTCACCTCGCTACAGGATTCCAGAACATTATTTATGATAGTAAATATATGCCTGCTGATTTTAAAGCTGAAGTATACGAGTTTATAAAAAAGGAGTTTGCAAAAGAAAAGAAAGAGAATCAGACAGAGGAGCAGTTTATATACAGCACAAGGAAAAAAGGGTTTGGACCATTTAAGAAAAAATGGTGGGGGCTTCAAGCAGAAATAAAAGCAGGAATTATAGCAGAGCTTGAAAAAAGATTTGAATTACTCTTTGAAAAATTAAATGTGGTTAATACAAAAGATATTATAAATAAGTCAATCAGCAAAACATTTGTAAGAAAAGAAATACCTGAAGCATTGAAGGAGTTACTATGAAAGAAAGACTGGCGATCGTAGTAGGAGGCGGCCCTGCGCCAGGCATTAATGGCGTGATAAGCGCTGCAACAATAGCGGCCATCAATGAAGGCAAAGAGGTTATTGGAATACTTGAGGGATTCAAGTGGTTATCAAAGGGTGATAAGGAAAAGGTCATGCCCCTTACAATAGATGATGTAACAAGGATACATTCAACTGGAGGAAGCATAATCAGGACATCAAGGGAAAATCCTACAAAGGACCCTCAAAAGATGAAAAATGTTCTTACCTCACTTAATGACTTAGGAATTAAATATCTCCTTACAATCGGCGGCGATGATACTGCCTATACAGCAAGCGTTGTGGAAAAGGATGCCAAGGGCAGGATAGCAGTTGCCCATGTGCCAAAGACAATTGACAACGACCTTCCCTTGCCCGGAGGAATGCCGACCTTCGGATTTGAGACTGCAAGGCATCTTGGTGTAAGGCTTGTGCAGAACCTGATGGAGGATGCAAAGACAACAGGCAGATGGTATTTTGTAATTGCAATGGGAAGGACAGCAGGGCATCTTGCGCTCGGCATGGGAAAGGCAGCAGGCGCAACTTTGACATTGATTGCAGAGGAGTTTTCAGATGGAAAGATATCATTAAATCATGTCTGCGACATACTTGAGGCAGCAATTATAAAGAGGCTTGCATTAAATAAGCACCACGGTGTTGCTGTAATCGCAGAAGGGATTGCAGAGAGGCTTAATCCAGAAGAATTAGAAATATTAAAAGATGTTGAAAGGGATGAGCACGGACATATAAAAATTGCAGAAATCCCTTTGGAAAAGCTCCTCAGGGAAAAGGTAAAAGAGAGCCTTGGCAAGAGAAATATCAAGGCAAATATCATCGGCAAGTCCATCGGATATGAACTGAGGGCAGAGCCGCCTATTCCATTTGATGCAGAATATACAAGAAACCTTGGCTATGGCGGCGTGAGATTTCTTCTGAACGGCGGCTCAGGCGCAATGATTATTTATGACAACGGCAGATTAGCGCCAATCCCGTTTAAAGACATGATAGACCCAAAAACAGGAAAGACAAGGATAAGGCTTGTTGATATAAAATCAGAGTCTTATGCTATAGCAAGAAAATATATGATACGGCTTGGAAAAGAGGATTTAGAAGACAAAAATATCAAATCACTTGCTGAAGCAGGAAAGATGACAGTGGAGGAATTTAAGAAGAGGTTTTCGTATATTCTATAAATTTCCTATCTAAATAATTCCGAATGACTGCCTGTCCTTTCAAAAATAATTGTTTTATCATTTTTGTTAATATTATAGACAAGCAGCCAGTCTGGTTCTATATGACATTCCCGGTGATATTTAAAGCTACCTTTCAATATGTGGTCTCTGTATTTTATGTCAAGCATTTCCTCATTAGTAAGTTTCTGCATAACAGCCTTAATCTTTTGGATGTCCTTACCTCTTTTTATCATTCTTTTGAAATCCCTCTCAAATTGGTTTGAGGTCTGGACTTTTAGCATTAGGCACCCATCTTTTCAAAAAATTCTTCAAGGCTATTATAGGAAGTAAGTTCCTCGCCTTTGTCCGTTTTCTTAAAGGTCTCTAGAGTAGTCTTGTTGGGGATTTTTATCTCAAAGGGTAATCCCTTTTTTAACTTTATCTGATTAAAATAGAGATTGATAGCATCTGTTGTGTTCATGCCTAACTTTTTTAAAATACGCTCTACCTCTGCCTTTAAATCAGGCGCAACCCTTGCATGTATTGTCTGAGTCTTTGCCATATAAAACACCTCCCTTTAAGTCAGAATTCAGTAGTCAGGAGTCAGAATTCAGAACGAATAAATTGTTTCTGTATTCTGTATTCTGTATTCTGTATTCTATTTTTTTTATAGTGTATCACAATTGAAATACTGTATCAAGAGATTATAAGAATTTGATTTTTAATTTTCTGATGGTGGAGCTGAGCGGGATCGAACCGCTGACCTCCTCGTTGCGAACGAGGCGCTCTCCCAACTGAGCTACAGCCCCAAAGTGATTTTTAATAGATATAATTCTACTACTATTTTAAATAATTAACAATGGAATTGTTAAAAATCACAGAATGCAATTTATGTTAAATAATCCTGCAGAAGGCATCTGCAATCTCAGGGTCAAACT
>JAHFEP010000077.1 GCA_023248415.1 Nitrospirota bacterium | reverse complement strand
TACTTTATGGCAAGGGGCGGAGCGAAAAGCATCGCCAATACAGCGCCGCTATTGCCTGCCCCGGCGATTCCTATGGCAAGCCCCTTATACTTGGGAGGGAACCATCCTCCGCCGAGGGAGAGGGCCACGCCGAAACTTGCGCCAGCAAGTCCGAGTGGGATACCCATTATCAGGAGCTTGGTATAGGAGTCCACAAAGAAGAAGCCCCATGCAAGACCAATGATGATCGCTCCCATCTCAACCATTGCGGCGTATCTCCTGCTTATATATTGCGACAGTAGTCCCAGTGGAAAGCGCATTAGGGCGCCTGATATAATTGGTACAGAGAGCATGAAGCCCTTCTGAGCCGGTGTGAGATTAAAGGTCTCACTGATGAAAGGCGCCATTGCGCCATTTAGCACCCATATAGCAAAGCAAAAATCAAAGTATAGGAACGCACAAAATAACGTTGGCGGGTGTCCTGATTTTAAAAAAGTCTTAAAACCTGCCATTTTTCTACCTCCTTTACTACTAACTCAGAGAAAAATCATTTGTGGGTTTCGGAGCATATTACAAACCCCTGATAGAAGCATTCAGGGGCAGGCTCTGCTCCTGCAATAATTAATTGTTCTTGATGTCCCCCCTTGTAGGCATTGCTCTATCTGTGATAGTAGCAAGATGGGTGCCAGTGAAGGATTCTCTTGACTAACATCTTGAAATTACATACTTTTTCTTATGTATGATAGATTAAATATTATTGAATATTGCTGTAACGTAGATGTAACTATTTTTTTTGAATTTTGGGAATTATCTTTTAGAAACAAGAAGATGCGTAATGTGATACAGAAATGTAACTGGACAGGTTTATCTGTTTAGTTTATGTAACAAAGTGAGTTAGCAGAGGTGTAAACTTCAAAAGGTGTATAAATACAGATACAAATATCAATGGACTGTTGTCCAAGACCCCTTAAGATTGTCATGCCCGAATGTCTCTGTCGGGCATCCATAATTTATTGAATTTATAAGAACTGGATTCCCGATAAAAGCATTCGGGAATGACATTCTTGATTTGAGCAATAGTCTATCTAAATTAGCCATTAGTGTTTAGAAATTTATTTTCAATCCTCCATTTCCTTTTCCTTTTCCTTAACAAGTCCATAGGCCTTGCACTTTTCCCATAGGGTCTTTCTTGATATGCCGAGCATCCTTGCTGCAAGGGTTTTGTTTCCTCCTGCCTCTTCAATGACCCTTGAAACATACTGCTTTTCAAATACAGAGAGCGCGCTTGAAAGAGGCTCTGAATAGTGGAGTCTGTTTGCAACCTTAAAACCTGCGTCGCAGCAGCTGCATATATCCTCTGGAAGGTCCCAGGGCTGTATCTCGCCATCACGACACAGGGTAACCCCCCTCTCTATTGCATTCTCAAGCTCCCTGACATTTCCGGGGAAATCGTATTTCAGCAAAAGTTCCCTCACCTCAAGGGAGAGATTCTTAATAGACTTATTCATCTGCTTTGAATAGGTATCTAAAAAATGCTCTACAAGCAGGAGAATATCTTCCTTTCTTTCTCTTAAAGGCGGAAGAAAGACAGGCACTACATTTAATCTGTAATAAAGGTCTTCCCTGAAACTTCCTTTCTGCGCCTCCTTTTTTAAATCCCGCTGTGTAGCACAGATAATCCTTACATCTACACTAATGGTCTCAGTGCCGCCAACCCTCTCAAATTCCCTTTCCTGTAAAACCCTCAAGAGCTTAACCTGAACTGTCGGCGATATCTCCCCAATCTCATCCAAAAAAAGCGTGCCTTTATGCGCCAGCTCAAATCTCCCCTTTTTCTGCTTTAAAGCGCCTGTAAATGCGCCCTTTTCATGGCCAAAGAGTTCTGCCTCAAGCAGGGTCTCTGGAAGCGCAGCACAGCTTACCTTAATAACGGCCTCGTCTTTTCTCGGACTGTTGTAATGGATGGCATTTGCAACGAGCTCCTTGCCTGTTCCGCTCTCGCCGGTAATAAGCACTGTAGTATCACTCTGGGCAACAACCTTGACCTTTTCAAAGACATCCTTCATCTTATCGCTCTTTCCAATAATGCCGTTGAAATTATATTTGTCTTCTATCTTCTCCTTTAAATAGATATTCTCATCCTCAAGGTCTCTTAGGCGTATCAATCGTTTAACAATAATAATCAGCTCATCCATAGAGAATGGCTTGGTAATATAATCATACGCCCCCTGCCTCATTGCCTCAACAGCAGTCTCAACAGAGCCGTAGGCAGTAATCATCAATATCTTTGTTTTCGGTGAAGCTTGCCTGCACTTCTTCAGAATCTGTAATCCATCCACCTCTGGAAGCCTGATATCTGTAATTACAACATCATAAAAGTTATCCATTATTGCCTTTAAGCCGTCGCTCCCTGATTCAATGCTGGTAATGTTATAACCCTCTGCCTTAAGGGCATCACTAATGGATATCCTCATCAGTGGCTCATCATCAATTATAAGGATATTTGGCGTCCTGTACATTTTTTAAACCTCCGACAACAAAGGGTTAAGGGTTCCCCATGCCCTTTGACCCTACTTTATACCGGCAGCTTGACTATAAAAGTTGTGCCTTTTCCAAGCTCGCTTTTTACCTCTATTTTGCCTGAGTGCTTTTCCACTATGCCGCGGCTTACTGCAAGGCCGAGGCCTGTCCCTTTTCCAACATCCTTTGTTGTAAAAAAGGGGTCAAATATCTTTGGAAGTATATGGGATGGTATGCCTTCTCCGTTATCCGCTATTTCTATACAGCACCACCCATTCTCCTGAAAGGTCTTTACCCTGATTTGCCCCTTTCCCTTCATTGCGTGAACTGCATTCAAAAGTATATTCATTACCACCTGGCCCATCTTATGCCTGTCCGCCATCAAGATTATTGGTTCGGAGGCAAGCTCCTTCTTGAGTTTTATACCGTTCTTTTTAATTGCATAACCTGTTAAGGAGAGCACATCTTCAACAAGGCTGTTGACATTCACAGATGTAAGCTCCGGCTCGTGCTGCAAAGAAAAATCAAGAAGCTGGTCAACAATCCTTTGAACCCTGTGGATGCCGTCCTCCATTGATTTAATATATTCATCTTCCCTTTCTGCTGAGAGCCTCTTCTTCTTTAAATTATAAAGGCAGTTTAGTATCCCGCCGAGAGGATTATTTATTTCGTGGGCAATGCCTGCTGCAAGCTGGCCGATGGCAGACATCTTTTCTGCCTGTATTACCTGCTGCTCAAGCAGCTTCTGGCTTGTTATATCCTTTGCTATACCCAATACCTCAACTATTTTACCCTCATTACTCCTGAGCGGCGAAACGCTAAGGGCAGCATATTTTGTTTCTCCATTCTTATCTCTAACCTCTATCTCATATGTCTGCCTTATCCCTTCTGTGACTGTCTTTCTAAATCTATCGCCCTGATGCCTGTCTGAAAGTATTGTTAAAAATGACTTGCCGATTAATTCATCCTTTTTATAACCCCACTCCTCTATCTTTTTATTAACATAGGTAATTATACCTTCAGGATTCAATGTATAGATAACATCATTGGCTGTCTCAAGGAGATTTTCTAAGTATTCCTTTGTCTCCTTCAGCTCCTTAGTCCTGTCATTAACCTTCTGCTCAAGTGTATCATAGTATTCCTTCAACTGCCTTTCTAATTTTTTCCTGTCTGTAATATCCCTTACAAATGCCCTTGTCTTAACAAAACTGCCTGTTATCGGGTGATACTGGGCTGTGGCAGTTATTTCAACATCTGTCCTTTTGCCGCTCTTTGAGATAAACTGAGTCTCTATTGTGCTTATCCCTTCTTTTACCGCCCTCTCTATATGTTTTACCACCTTTTCCTTATCCTCATCCGGCACAACATCCTCTATCCTCTTATTCTGCATCACCTGCAAGGTGTAGCCGAGTATATTTAATTCTGTATTATTAACATTCACAAAATACCTGTTGACATCCACAGAGTGGATCATCTCAGGCGAGTTTTCTACAAGGTCTTTATACCTTGACTCTGAGGTCTCAAGCTCTTTATTCCCCTCCTCAAGGGCTGTATATGTCCGCTGCAATTCCTCAGCCATCCTATTAAATTCATCAGCCAGTTTTTCTATCTCGTCACTGGTCTTTATATTCAGACGATAATCAAGCTTTCCCTGAGTAATAAATTCCACGCCCTTGCACAGTTCATTTATTGGCCTTACAATATTCCGTGCAGCATATATACCTGTAAGGGAGAGAAGGGCTATCAAAACAGAGCCAAAAGCAGAAACACGGAGAAGGAGTGAATAGATAGGTGTATACATCTCAGAGGGGCTCTGTCTTATAAAGACATACCATCTGTTGCCGTCAAACCAGTTATTTACGATATCAAGTGTTGACTCAACTGCTGCAAAACCTATAATAGAGTCTTTCCCGCCATGGGCATCGTCTTCTGCTATATCCCAACCAGGTTTGGGGCTTGATATTAATCTGATAAGAGACCTGTCAGCATTATGACTGCGCGTCGGGAAAATCGGGCACATCAGGATTGAACCCTTTGAATCAACAAGGGTTGCATGGCCTGTCTTTTCAATTCTTACGCTATTTATAACTTCAAGCAGCTTCTCAACGCTGTATTTAATTACAACAACGGCTATTACCCTTTCATAATCCATTACAGGCGCTGCTATGCTCATAAGATACTTCCCTGATGCCTCATCAAATCTCAGGTCACCCACATACACCTTGCCCTTACCATTATTAATTGCGTCTATAAACCATTTTTCATTGCTGTAGCCTTTTTCATTGTCTTCCTTTATAATGCCTCCAACATAATTTCCCTTTGCATCAGCAACAATCAGCGAATAGACCTCTCTTTCATCAAAGGTCTTAAACCGTTTCAGGAAATCAATTAACTCACTGTTATTATATTTTTTATTTCTAATTGCATTCTTTATATCCGATGAAATGGCAAGCCTCTGGACATCAATAACCTCCCTCTTTATTACCATATCAATCTTATTCGCAGTCTCCTTTGCCATCTCCTGAAAATTTGCGCCTATAGAATTTCTAAGCGCATTTGTGCCGTCAAGATATGTAAGATACAGGCCGGCAATAAGGGGAATAATGCCGATTAGAAGCATTGATATTATAATCCTTTTTTGAATCCCTCTTTTTACATTTTTAACTTCCATAATTAATCCTCAATGCTAATCTCTATCCTTTTAGCTTTTTGCCCGCCTCTGAGTGTTGAAACCATTGCCTTTATTGATTTCGCAAACCACTCCTGAACAAATGGCTTTATAATAAGCTTTTTGCCATTAACAAAAAGATACGTCTTCTCTTTTCTATTTGATGTCCTTTTCTTATTCTTTAAAAATCTCTGTTCAATAAACTCCGCAACATCCTTTGGCCTATTTATATCTATTAATGGAATGCCTTTTAATCTAATCTTTTTATCGCTCACAACCGCAATAAGATTATCATCCTTTGAACAGAGTAATTTCTTGCTGTTGCCGTCCCTGAGCACCTCAATCTTCTGATACCTCTCTGTTTTATATCCTTCTGCAATTATCAAGTCAACATCATCAATAAACCTGTCCCTTATCTCTTCAAGCTTGTATCGGCCTTTTATATCAGTGATTAACGCGAGTCTGTTATCAGACACAGCAACGATTGCCTTTGCGCCTGCCTTCTTGTGCTTCCATGTATCCTTTCCCTCCTTATCCATCTCAAAACCATGTGCGCAGTGCTTTATTGTAGCTATCCTGTGGCCATTTTTTGTTAGAAAAGGGATTACCTTTTCAATAAGCGTCGTCTTTCCGCTGTTAGACTTTCCAACAATTGAAACAATAGGCATCATTAATATCCTGCATCCTTTCTATATTCAAAACTCCTGTCCAGCAGCATCACCTTCACCTTCTCCCCTGCCTTTATGGCTGTATCATTCTCATGGAATATAATCAGGCCGTTTGCATTCACCATGGATGTCATCATATGCGAACCCTGGTCGCCTGTTGTCTCAACTGTATATCCGTTCCCATCTGACTGGACAGATGCCCTTATAAAATAACGTCTCTGCTCCTTCTTTTTTAAATCATTCTTAATCGTTGCACTTATTATCGGCCTGAATATATTTTTATGGCCCATCATCTTTAATATTGCAGGCCTTACAAAAATCTCAAAGGTTACCATGGAGGCCACAGGATTGCCCGGAAGACCAAACATAGGCCTTCCATTTAACATGGAAAAGGCAAGCGGCTTTCCAGGCTTTATTGCCACCTTCCACAGCCTTAACCCACCGCCGAGCCTCTCAACCACATCCTTTACATAGTCGTAATCCCCCACAGAGACACCCCCTGATGTCATTATTATATCCGCATTCATGCCGAGACGCAACTTTTCCTCAAGCTCATCCTGCCTATCCCTTGCAATGCCGAGCAAAATGGGCACTGCCCCGCACTCCTGAATCTGCGCGCCAACCGCATAGGTGTTGCTGTTTATTATCTTGGCGCCGCATATCTCCCCGTCTAAGTCAACAAGCTCATCGCCAGTTGCAAGTATCGCAACCCTCGGCCTTTGGTAAACAGAGACAATAGAGCGCGCCATTGATGCAAGCATCCCTATCTCAGGAGGCCTTATCAACTGTCCCTTTTTTATTACAAGCTGGCCGTCCTTTACATCCTCTC
This sequence comes from Nitrospirota bacterium, assembly GCA_023248415.1. GTDB lineage: Bacteria > Nitrospirota > CAKKRA01 > 9FT-COMBO-42-15 > 9FT-COMBO-42-15 > 9FT-COMBO-42-15. Next base: position 5,858 of record JAHFEP010000077.1, on the reverse strand, counting down.
CTGCCTTTCTTATATGGTCGCCCTTTTCAGGCCTTTTAAAAATCTTTACCTTGTCGCCGTCCTTTTCAGTATACTCTGCCATAACAACAGCATCAGCGCCATTGGGCATTGGCGCGCCTGTCATTATTTTTATTGCCTCACCCGGTTTTAGTTTGCTTTCCGAGATATAACCTGCGGGCAGACTCTCTATAATTTTCAGAACAGCAGGGTTTTCTTTTGATGCGCCTTCAACATCATTAACTCTCACAGCATAGCCGTCCATTGCAGAATTATCCCATGGCGGAATATTTCTCCTTGCATATACATCCTCTGCAAGGACTCTTCCCAATGCCTCTTTTATATCCACCTTCTCAAAACCAATCTCCCTGATATTTTCAAGGATTACCCCTAATGCCTCTTCAACGGAAATCATAACAGATACCTCCTATCCTGTCTATTCACTATCCTACCCATTATCAATAAAATAGATATCGCAGCAACAGTAACAATCCCCACCAAAACATTTGCCAGCGGCATATTGTCCGCCTGAACAGCATCGTATATTGCAATTGGAGCTGTCTGCGTAAGGCCTGGTATATTTCCTGCAACCATCAATGTTGTCCCAAAATCGCCCAATGCCCTGAAGAATGCAAGCGCTATTCCTGCAAAAACACCCCTCCATGCAAGGGGTATTGTGATTGTCAGAATTACTGCTGCCTCTGACTTGCCGAGCGTCCTCGCTGCATCTTCCAGATTGCCATCTACAGCCTCAAATGCTGATTTGGCAGTCTTTATTAACAGAGGGATGGCGACAACAGATGCTGCAATTACTGCGCCATACCATGTAAAGACAATGGTTGTTCCAAATATATCCTCAAATGCCCTGCCTACAAAACTCCTTCTGCCAAGCATAACAAGGAGATAATAACCTAAAACAGTAGGCGGAAGTATCATCGGAAGCATAATAATGGAATCAAGAAAGTCCCTTCCATAGAATCTCTTTTTTGCCAAAAGATAGGAAAGCGGCAGACCAATAATAATGCAGATTAAGGCTGCAAACAGGCTTACCTTTAAAGAGAGAAATAATGGAGATAAATCTATATTCATCTTAAAACTCACCCATAGTTATAAAACCATATTTCTTTAAAATTTCCCTGCCTGTTCCGTTCAAGACAATATCTATAAAACCCTCGGCCGATTTTATCTTTTTTGAATCTTTTAAGACTGTAATTGACTGCTCTATTGGTGAATATAGCCCTTCATCCACTAATGTATAATCATTATTCGATGTAATAACAAGTGAGACGGCGACTATACCTGCATCTGCATTACCTGTTTGAATATATTGAAGCGCCTGTCTTATGTTCTCGCTGTAAATCAGCCTCGGCTTTAAATCATCCCATATCCCTGCCTTTATCAATGCCTCCCTTGCTGCTGCGCCATAAGGCGCATGCTCTGGGTTTGCAATAGCAACTTTTTTGAACTGGCCTTTTATTAAATCATTTATATTAACAGGAATGCTGTTTTCATTATTCACCACAATAGCAAGCCTTCCGCGGCAGAAAACATAGTATCTGTCGTCTGCAATCAAGCCTCTGTTTTTAAGCTCTTCTATATACCTTTTATTGGCTGATGCAAAGATATCAAAGGGCGCCCCATGCATAATCTGTTTTGAAAGCAGACCTGATGAACCAAAGGTAAAAATAACCCTGTTTCCTGTTTTTTGCTCATATATTTTTTCAATCTCTTTAAAGGCAGGCTGCAAATCTGACGCAGCAGCTACATGGACGGTCTCTGAAGAAGAGACTGATGCAGAAAAAAAGAGCAGCAAAAAAATATTAATCAGGAAAAGCTTCTTAATCACATCCCACTCCCTTGATAATCCAAACCAGTGAGAAGGGTGACTTCCCTTATCGCTGGTTTGCTGCCAAAAACAAAAATGCCGACCAAAGTCTGGTCGGCATTCCAAAACTTTGGTCTCCTTTCCAAGCCCGCACACCTATGTATAGGTGTGGGAGCGTCCCGCATCAATACTGCGAGACAAGGGGAGGCTGAGTCGTTTCCTTCCCAACCCGAATCGGCATGTATATCATATTCTGATGAACCACATCAAAATTTAAGATATACAGGCTCGGAGCCCTGTTAAATTTTAATATATATTATTCCTTTAAAAAAAAGGTGTCAAGAAATTTATTATGATATCACCCACACAAGCTCTCTCGGCAGACTGATTTTTATCTTTTTATCCTTCTTCAACTTAAGGTTTCTGTATGGTGAATTTGTAAGATTTATCTGAAAGGTATAATCATCATCTGAGATGCCGGCAAAAACAGTGTGTGTCGGCCCCTTTTCCTGAATATCAAAGACCCTTGCAGAAATAATATTTTCCTTATTATCTTTAGCCCTTTGCCTTTCGCCTTTAGCCTTTTCTATCTTTATATCCTCTGGCCTGATGCAGAATTCAATATTATCTCCAATCTTAAAATTATCCTTTGAATTAACTGTTATGCTGAAGCCATCTGATTCAATATTTGCAGTTAAATCCTTTGAAGAGACCTTCCTTACAACGCCATCAAATATATTCTTTACTGCAAGCAGCCTTGCCACCTTCCTTGTTGCAGGCTTATAGAATACCGCGTCCCTTGAACCTATCTGCTCTATCCTCCCCTCTTCTATTACCGCAATCTTTTCACCTAATACAAAGGCCTCTTCAATGTCATGGGTAACCACTATTGTTGGTATCCTGTATCTTTTGTGAATAGCAATAAGGTCATTTCTTATCTTTGAACGCACAGGATAATCAAGGGCTGCCAATGGTTCATCTAATAGGAGAACTGCCGGTTTAGATGCAATTGCCCTTGCTATTGCAACACGCTGTTTTTGGCCGCCGGAGAGCTGATGAGGATAGAGTCCATCTGTTCCCTCAAGCCTCAGGAATTTTTGAAGCTCTGCTATATTTTTATTTGCCTCTTGCTTGCTCCCTTTTTTGATGCCATACGCAATATTTTCAAAGACAGTCATGTGCGGAAACAGGGCGTAGTCCTGAAGCACATAGCCCACCCCTCTCTTATTTATCGGCAAATTAGCCCCATTTGCTGAATCAAAAAAAGAGGCATTATTTAACTTAATACAACCTTTATCTGGTTTTACAAGGCCGGAAATAATTCGTAGAGTAAGGCTCTTTCCTGAACCTGACGGGCCAAAGAGAACAAGTATCTCGCTATCAACTTTAAACGATACATCTAAGAGAAAATTGCCGATGTTTTTTGAAAAGGATACATTTAGCATCTTAATAACCTTTTGCTGTCATCTCCTCTGCCTTTTGAAATTCAGAAGGTGTATTCACATTGAAAAAGGACTTGAACTCAGGGTCAAATGGAATTATTTCGTTTTCTTTTATATAGCGGACTGACAGCCTCGGCAGGATGTCTACAATCTTCAGCACGTCTTTTTTTATCTGCTCCTCCATCGGCTTTAAGCAGGTCTTTGAATATATTGCATGGAGCGGCTGCTGTCCGTCAGGGGAAAACGGGATAACAATATCATAGCCGCCCTTCTGTTTGATAAGATATTCTATGAAGTCCTTTTTTAAAAACGGCATATCGCAGGCAGCAACAAAGGCATATTGCGATGAAGAGTGATATAAGCCTGAGTATATGCCCACAAGCGAACCGCTTTTAGGATATATATCAGCAGCAATCTTTGTATTTAAATATTTGTATTCATCAGGCGAGTTGGTAACAAGAATCACCTCATCAAAGAGTTCCTTAAAGAGTCTGACTATTTTCTCAATAATGACCTCGCCATTTACCTTTAAAAAGGCCTTGTTTTTCCCCATACGGCTGCTCTTGCCGCCTGTTAATATAATCCCAGTCATATTAATAAAGATTAACAGATTATATTAATTAAAGTCAATATATCCTTTTTCCATTTTTTCCTTTGACATCATCTTAATTTTTAAATAATATACCAGAAAAACTCCCCTCTCCCCTATGGGGAGAGGGAATAGGGTGAGGGGGTAAAATAAATAATGATACCTACAATTGAATGGAAAAACGGATTTGTTAATATGCTTGACCAGACAAAACTGCCTATTGAGATTGTGTATGCAGAGTGCAAGGATTACCAGACTGTTGCAAAAGGTATAAAAGAGTTGTGGGTGCGGGGCGCGCCAGCAATCGGAATAGCTGCTGCAATGGGAATAGCCCTCGGTGCACAGAGGATAAAAGCAAAGAGCTTTGATGCCTTTTATGAGGAGATAATAACAATATGCGACCACCTTGCATCAACAAGGCCTACTGCTGTGAATCTTTTCTGGGCAATTGAGAGGATGAAAGCGCTTGTCAAAAAAAATAAAGGCGAGGATATTGATGCCATTAAAAAGAAACTGATAGATGAGTCACAGAAGATTTTAGAAGATGATATTGAGATAAACAAGGCAATGGGAAGATATGGCGCAGAGTTTATTAAAGACGGCGACACTATTTTGACTCACTGCAATGCCGGCGCTCTGGCAACAGGCGGTTACGGCACAGCACTCGGCGTTATACGCGCTGCATGGGAGCAGGGAAAAAGGATAAAGGTATTTGCAGACGAGACAAGACCAATCTTGCAGGGTGCAAGGCTCACTGCATGGGAGCTGATGCAGGACAAGATACCTGTTACTTTGATAACTGACAATATGGCAGGTCATTTTATGAAAAAGGGTGTCATAGACTTAGCCATTGTAGGCACAGACAGGACAGTTGCAAACGGCGATGTGGCAAATAAAATCGGCACATACTCTGTTGCAGTCCTGTGCAAGGAGCACAACATACCCTTTTATGTTGCAGCGCCAACATCAACAATTGATTTATCTATTCCATCTGGCGAACTGATTCCTATTGAAGAGAGAAACCCGATTGAGGTAACCCATATCTTTGGCAAGACACAGATAGCGCCAGATAATGTTAAAGTAGCAAACCCTGCATTTGATGTAACACCTGCAAGATATATAACAGCCATTATTACAGAGAAGGGCAGTTTCAGGCCAAGAGATATAAGAAAGCTCGGGGAAAAGGATGTTGATTTGGAGAAGGTAAGGATAAAGTTGGTGGCATAATACAAAGTCTTATTATAGTGATTTAATTACCGCATCTTTGAATTTTTTAAAATCGCTTAAATTCTTGTGAAGAATTGACACTACTATTGATGGGTCTATTTTCTCATACCACCAATCCCGTATCTCCTTTTCAGGATATTATATTCTTTTATCTTAAAATCAAAATATTTGCGCAGATTAATGGATTCATATTTATGTCTTAAAAATGGATTTTTATCAATCAGGATCTTTCTGTTCTGTAATATTCTGCCTATGAGGCTAATAGGCGCAGTATTTAAAATAATAAGATCAACCTCATCTGTATCAAGGATATTGGTTATTTTGTTAAATAACTCAAGATAATTTAATTTATTAATATCTTTTACAAAAACAGCTATATCAACATCACTCAAAGAGCTTGGCCTTTTTTTTAAAAGCCCCCCAAAGAGATAGGCAAATATTATATTGGGTTCATCTTTATAAAAATCGGCCAGCAGATCCATCTTCTGGTGGATGTCATTAGGAAGTTTCTTATAGCGTATCATGGTTTTACGATAACACAAAATGGGTAAAATGGACAAGCTCTTTATGAGCAGCTATCATCTCTATTCAAATCTTCTCTTTTACAATCTTCTTTACATACCCTGTTGCTGACTCTACTTTTATCTTTTCTATATTTCCTGTCCTTCTCTCCTTAAACTCAACAATCCCCTCTTTCAATCCTTTTTCACCAACAATAATCCTGTATGGTATGCCTATAAGGTCAGCGTCTTTGAATTTTATTCCGGGGCTTGCATCC
>JAHFEP010000217.1 GCA_023248415.1 Nitrospirota bacterium | reverse complement strand
ATGTTAGCGAAGGAATAAATTCTTTTTAACTATTCACTAACGACTGTTCACTATTCACTGCTTCTTTAGCTTCGTTGCTCTGCGTCGCAGGGTTTCCCCTGGTTTGCTCTGAGCAGAAGGTTATTATTGTTAAATTATTTTTGAGTTTTTTATGCACTTTTGATTCATAACTCTACTATGGCAATATGCTTTTTGCAAGAAAAATTTATCCATATGTCGCAATAATAATAGCTGTTAAGTTGTTTATAATATTTATTCTTTCTGGATTATACAATAAATTCCGAATTTATGGGTTCAGCCTGACAAGCCTGAACCCGTAGCAAGCTGGTCTGCCAATTTTGCAAACTCTGCAATGCTCAGTGTTTCTCCCCTTCTTTTTGGGTCTATGCCTGTTTTAGTAAAAGCAGAGTCAAGGGCATCATCAGTTGTCTTTGGAAGGTTGGCTGCCTTCAGGGCATTTCTTAATGTCTTTCTCCTTTGGCTAAATGCAGCCCTTACTACCTTAAAAAAGAATCCCTCATCCAATACATCAACCCTTCTCTTTTTTAGGATGCTGAATGATACAACAGCAGATTCTACCTTTGGCTTTGGATAAAAGGCAGAAGAAGGAACAATGAAGTTTATTAAAGGCTCAGTGTAAAACTGAACTGCAATGGAAAGGACGCCATAATCCTTTCCACCCGGCTTTGCAGCAATCCTTTCAGCAACCTCTTTTTGCATCATCAGAGTCATTGAGACAATCTTGTCCCGTGATTCAAGGAGATGAAAGATTATCGGTGTTGTTATATAATAAGGAAGGTTTGCAGCAACCTTGAATCTCCCTTCTATCTTCTCAAATGGAAATTGCAGTGCATCTGCGTGGAGCAGCTCTATATTCTTAAAGCCAGCAAGGTCATTTTTTAATCCATCTGCCAGCCTTTCATCTATCTCTATTGCAATTACCTTCTTTGCCCTCTCCGCAAGGAGCCTTGTGAGTATGCCGTTTCCAGGGCCTATTTCAACAACCGCATCATCGCCTGTTATATTTGCTGCCTCAACAATATCTCTTGCAATATTTGTGTCTGTGAGAAAATGCTGGCCGAGCGATTTTTTTGGACGGACATATATCATAGCATATTAAATATTGTAACTATACTAAATATTCTCAACATACCTGCTTCTGAGCAGACCCATCTCATATTTATTTCCTATATAAGGATGGGATGGAGACACCATAAAGCTGAACCCCTTCCAGCCGTCTTCTATCTTTACCTTTGTTGTGTATGTATAAAAGCCTTCCCATATCTCGCCCTGTGCAGACATTTGAATCAACCTGTTGCAGTAACAGCTTTTGTCGTCTTCCAATCTTCCATTGCACACTTCAACAGATACATCAGACGGCGAAATAGGCCCCAAATCCACTGTTAATATCAGCTCTGCAAAGGTCTCCCCTGATATATCTTCTATCCGTTTGTTGATATTGACTATCTTTATAAATTTCCAGTTCTCCTTCATCCAGAGCTTCCATTCTGCAAGCTCCTTTGCCTTGGAATAATTTTTTAAGCCAAGCTGTATGCCCCTTTCAGAGGCAGGGATATAGAAATTTTCAGTATAATCCTTTACCATCCTGTGCGAGCTGAATATCGGTGTTATCCCTTCAATGGAGTTTTTCATCATCTTTATCCAGCGGTGCGGCACACCATTTTCATCCCTTTCGTAATACATGGGAATCATCTTTTCTTCTAATATCTTATAAAGCTCATCTGCATCCCTTTTATCCTGTTCATCTTCAGATAAATAACCTCCTTCATCTCCAATTGCCCATCCATTACCGCTGTTGTAGCCCTCTGGCCACCACCCGTCCAATACGCTGAGATTTATAACTCCGTTTACAGCAGCCTTCTGCCCGCTTGTACCGCTTGCCTCAAGGGGCTTTCTTGGCGTATTAAGCCACACATCAGCCCCTGAAATTAAATATTTCGCTATTATCATGTCATAACCTTTAAGAAAAACAACCTTGCCTGCAAACTCCTGTCGCTGTGATATTTTATAAACATCCTCTATCAGCTTCTGCCCCGGCTTGTCATCAGGGTGAGCCTTTCCGCTAAAAATAATCTGGACAGGAAATCTGCTGTTATTGATAATCGCATTTAATCTGTCAATATCCCTAAAAATCAGATATGCCCTCTTGTATGTGGCAAACCTCCTTGCAAAACATAATGTAAGCACATCGGGTTTTAAATTATAAGGCGTAATTGCGCTGTTTTGCGCCTTTTCAATCATCTTCTTTTTAAGAATATTATGCGCATCCCACAATTCCTTATCAGGTATATCATGTGCCTTTTTCCACTTTCTATGGTCATCTATCTTTTCCTTCCAGTCATCCTCAAGATATCTGTCAAAGAGGTCTTCCATCTCTGATGCAAGCCATGTCTTCGTATGAACACCATTTGTGATGTGATATATAGGAATATAATTAGACGGGACATCATACCACAGGTCATTCCACATCCTTCTTGATGTAGCAGCATGCAGCATACTTACGCCGTTGCGGTATGATGATGCATTTATAGCCAATACTGTAAGGCTGAAGAAATCAGAGCCCTCTTTCATGATGCGAAGGCCGAGGTTCATAAACTCATGATGGCTTATACCGCTCTTTTTAAGATATGCTCTTAAATATTTATCCATCAGAAAAAGAGAGAAGGCGTCATTACCTGCAGGCACAGGCGTATGGGTTGTGAAGACACTCTTTGCCCTCACTACCTCAAGCGCCTCATAAAAACTTAGCTTTTCGTTCTGCATTAATTTTATAATCCGCTCAAGGATAAGAAATGCGGAGTGCCCCTCGTTCATGTGCCAGACAGTCGGCTTGATGCCCATTTCAAAAACTGCCTTTGCGCCGCCAATGCCAAGGAGTATCTCCTGAGACATGCGCATCTCCTCCCCGCCGCCGTAGAGCTTGTATGTAAGCTGCCTGTCCTCTGACCTGTTCTCATTAATATCTGAATCAAGAAGATATAATGAAATGCGGCCTACCTCTACCTTCCATACCTTTGCAAAGAGCCTCCTGTCCAAAAGCTCAATGCTGATGATGAGCTCTTCGCCATTATTATTTTTTACAGGCACAACAGGCATATCCTCAATCAGATGTTTTTCATAGGTCGCATGCTGTATGCCCTTTTCATCAATAAGCTGGACAAAATAGCCCTGCCTGTAGAGAAGCCCGATGCCAACTAATGGAATGCCTAAATCGCTTGCAGATTTCAGATGGTCGCCTGCTAATATACCGAGACCGCCTGCATAGATTGGAAGTGTAATGTCTATGCCGAATTCCGGAGAGAAATAGGCTACAGAGAAACCTTTACTATCTTTGTATTGTTCAGAAAACCATGTTCCCTCTGCCTTCATATATAAATCAAAATCACCTATTACCTTTTTATACAGGCTTGCAACATCCTCCCTTGAAAAGGCATCTTTAAGCTCAGCATCCTTTATCCTCTTTAAAAATGATACAGGATTATTTCCGCATTCATTCCATAATGCAGAATGGATAGATACAAAAAGCCTCTTTGCATCCCTGTTCCAGCACCACCACAGGTTATTGGCAAGCCTCTTTAAGTCTGATAAAAAGGTCTCAATCAAGACAATCCTCCTGATTTAAAAGCATAACGAAGATATTTTTATTAGTTAGGGCAAGACATGCCTTGCCCCAACCAGTAATAATATTATATGCCAAACAAACAAAATTGAAAAGAAAGAATTTCTGCTTGTCTTTATAAAACCAATTGCTTATACTTACAAGAAAACAAAGGAGGCAGAAGATGAAGAAAGTACTTCAAGCAATAATTTTCATCATAATTTATACACTCGCACCTGTTATCTTTGCTTCTGATATGCCATTTGGAAAACTTGTAGAAAAGCAGAGCCGCGGCGAAAAAATCTATAAGAATAAATTTGTCACAACACTTGTTGTGAATGCTGTTTACAGGAATATGGAATTCAGAGAGGGTTATGTCCATGAATATGCAAAGGCATATCAATTGACAAAAACAGAAGAAGATGCAATGCTTGCAAAAGAAAAGGCACAGGATGAAAATGAGCTCAGTTTCTACCTCTTTGCATATACAGAAGAAGATAAGTGGAACAATTTTGACAAGGCCAATCCTGCATGGAAGATTTATTTAAAAGACGACAAATCAAACAGGCTTGAGCCAATATCTGTAAAAAAATTTACCCTTGAGCCGTCTCTTCACTTTATATATTTCCCAATGGTATCCCAGTGGATGAAGGGATATGAGGTCAGCTTTCCAAAGAATATTGATGTGGCAAATGCAAAATCACTAACCATTATACTTACAGGATTTCTTGGAAACACAGAGCTGATATGGGAGGTTAAATAACCCAAACCCTCCACATGCGATTATCTGCGTGATGAAACTGAATAAAAAACATATCATAAGCTGGGCGCTCTTTGACTTTGCAAATTCAAGCTACTCCGCAGTTATAGTATCAGTTATCTTTCCTGTTTATTATGTCAAGGCAATAGTTGGAAATGAAAGCGGGCTCGG
>JAHFEP010000076.1:9492-12563 GCA_023248415.1 Nitrospirota bacterium | reverse complement strand
TAATGGCCTCTATCTTTTTTTCATCACCTGTAATCTCAACTGTATATGTTGTTGGTGTAGAGTCTACAACCCTTGCCCTGAATATATCTGCTATCCTCAATGCCTCTGCCCTGTCCTCTGGTTTTGCATTAATCTTTATTAATGCGGTCTCTCTTAACACATACTCCTTTTCTGTAAGGTCAACAACCTTTATAACATCTATGAGCTTATTGAGCTGTTTTGTAATCTGCTCAATTATCTTGTCATCACCCTTTGTTACTATGGTCATCTGCGATACGCTCGGATCAAGCGTAGAGCCCACACATATAGTCTCTATATTGAACCCCCTGCCGCTGAACAAACCAGAAACCCTTGAGAGGACGCCGAACTTATTTTCTACTAAGAGTGATATTATGTGCTGCATTATTTGAACTCCAATATAGCAAGCTAATAAAAAGCCTCGGCTTAAACGGCAAAGTAAAAAGCTCCAGATGCAAGGCGGAGCGAGGCATCGCACCGCAGCATACATGTTAGTATGTGAGGATGCGAGGCCGAAGCGACAACGCAGCAGATGGACTTTTTACGAAGCCGTCACTCTAAGATTTCAAGGACACATCTTTTGCCCAGCTTAGTTCCAGCAGCATTCAGGATTGTTCTCATTGACCTTGCTGTCCTGCCCTCCTTGCCGATTACCTTACCCAGATCCTCCTGAGCAACCCTAAGCTCAACAACTGTGGTCTTTTCACCTTCAACCACACTTACTACGACGCTCTCTGGTTTGTCCACAAGAGACTTTGCAATGTACTCAATAAGCTCTTTCATCTCTAGCACCTCCATTGCCAATAGCGCCCTGCATTGGGCAGTTGCAAATCCAGTTAGAAACTATTTCCCCTGAACACCTTTAGACTGCTGTATTAAACCGCTCTTTTTAAAGATTGTCTTTATTGTATCAGTCATCTGCGCACCCTTTTTCAGCCAGTCAACTGCCTTCTCTGTCTTCATGTTTACGGCTGCCGGGTTTGCCAAAGGGTCGTACGTGCCAAGGATTTCTATAAACCTGCCGTCTCTCGGCATCCTTGAGTCAGCAACAACAATCCTGTAAAACGGCCTTTTGTGTTTTCCCATTCTTGTAAGTCTTATTTTTACTGCCACCTAATCACCTCTTTTCTATTAAGACGATTACACAGATTAATTTGTGTAATCTAAATTCTAATCGGTGTAATCAAAAAAATTATCTCATAAACGGAAAGGCATTGGGCATAAATCTTGCCCTCTTGCCGCCTGACATCATTGATTTCATCATCTTCTTCATCTGAAGAAACTGTTTTAAAAGCCTGTTTACATCCTGCACCTGTGTTCCGCTTCCGCCTGCAATCCTTTTTCTCCTGCTGCCGTTTATAATATCCGGATTCAACCTCTCCTTTTTCGTCATGGAATTTATCATTGCCTCAACCTTTGTCAATTCCTTTTCCGGCAGTGCAGTATTAGAGAGTCCGCCAAGCCTGTTCAGCCCCGGTATCATGCCAATAATCTGGTCTAATGAACCCAACTTTTTGATCTGCCGCAACTGGTCCATAAAATCTTCTAATGTAAAGGTCTGGGAGCGGAACTTTTTCTCTAATGCCTCTGCATTTTTCTGGTCATATACCTCCTGCGCCCTCTCAATCAGGGAGAGAACATCACCCATTCCCAGTATCCTTGATGCCATCCTGTCAGGATGAAACGGCTCAAGGGCATCAAGCTTTTCGCCTGTGCCGATAAATTTTATCGGCTTTCCAGTAACAGATTTGATGGAGAGGACTGCGCCTCCCCTTGCATCGCCGTCTAACTTGGTCAGAACCACGCCTGTCAGGCCGATGTCTGTATTAAACCGCTCAGCAATATTTACTGCATCCTGGCCTGTCATTGCATCAGCAACTAATAAGATTTCATTTGGATTGATTTTGCCCTTAATCTCTTTAAGCTCATTCATCAAATCCGAATCAATATGAAGCCTTCCTGCTGTATCAACTATTGCCAGATCATATCCCTGCCTCCATGCCCTTTCAGCAGCATCCTTGCAAATCTTTATTGGGCTCTTTTCATCTAAAGGATTATATGTATCTATATTCAACTGGCTGCCAAGCGTGATAAGCTGTTGAATTGCTGCCGGCCTTGCAGTATCTGCTGGAACAAGAAACACCTTCTTGCTGCTCTTGCTGAAATAATTTGCGAGCTTTCCAGCAGTGGTTGTCTTGCCAGAGCCCTGTAATCCAACGAGCATTATAATGGTCGGCGGATTTGGTGAAAGGTGAAGCGGAGTCTGGCTTTCGCCCATCAGACTGCATAATTCAGTGTGAACAATCTTGATGAACTGCTGACCCGGGGTCAGGCTCTCCATTACATCTTTTCCAAGAGCCTTTTCCTTGACCCTGTCAATAAAGTTTTTAACAACCTTAAAGTTTACATCTGCTTCTAAAAGGGCAAGCCTTACCTCTCTTAAAGAGTCGCTGATGTTCTGCTCATTAAGAACACCCCTGCCCTTTATCTTCTTAAAGATTGCATCAAGTTTTGCTGTAAGTCCATCAAGCATTTTAGAGTTTAACTGAATTTATGAGCTCTTGTCAAGTATACCCACGCTATTTTGAAGGTTCTTTTTCCTTTGTCTTCTTTTTTGCCTTTTCCTTAGGCTTCTCCTTGCCCTTTTCAGCCTTTGGCGCCTTTGCCTCTTTGGCCTTTGGTTTCTCTGCCTTCTCTTTCTTTGCAGGCGTCTCTGCTTTGGCTTTGGCCTTTGCCTCTACTTTTGCCTTTTTTGCCGGAGCCTTTTTTTCCTCTTTCTTCTCCTCAGGTTTTGACTCAGCGCCGAGCAACTCTATTACTGCCATCTCTGCCCCATCACCCTGTCTTCTCCTTGTTCTTATAATCCTTGTATATCCGCCGTTTCTGTCTTTAAATCTTGGCGCTATTATATCAAAGAGTTTCTTGACTGCATCCCTTGTGCTGATAAATGATGCAGCAATCCTCCTTGAATTAAGATCGCCCCTCTTCCCAAAGGTAATCATCCTCTCCACGAGCGGCCTGATTTCTTTAGCCTTCTCAACGGTTGTCTCTAT
>JAHFEP010000076.1:6545-9392 GCA_023248415.1 Nitrospirota bacterium | reverse complement strand
TCTCTGCAAGCTGAGCATCTTTTAGTTTCATTCCCAATGTCAACCCCATCTCTGCAAGAATCTCTTTTATCTCATTTAAAGATTTTCTGCCAAAGTTCTTGGTTTTTAACATCTCTGTCTCTGACTTCTGTACAAGCTCTGCAATTGTTTTTATATTTGCATTCTTCAGGCAGTTATATGCCCTAACAGACAGTTCAAGCTCATCAACGCTTCTTAAGAGATTCTTGTTAATCTCTTCTTCCTTCTTTTCCTCCACATGAGGCTCAATAATCTCCTCTTCCTCATCAAAGTTGATGAATATATTCATGTGGTCCTTTAATATCTTTGCTGCATAGGCAACTGCATCATCAGGCTTAATGCTTCCGTCTGTTGTTACCTCTAATATCAGCCTGTCGTAGTCAGTCTCCTGGCCAACCCTTGCATTCTCTATATGGTAATTGACCTTTCTGATTGGTGAAAATATTGAGTCTATTGGTATCACGCCGATCGGCTGGCCGTCTTCTTTATTCTTCTCTGCTGTTATATAGCCCCTGCCGTGCTTCACTGTCATCTCCATCTCAAGCTTTGTATCCTTATCCAATGTGGCAATGTGAAGGTCTGGCGTCATTATTTCAACATCCGCATCAGATGTTATATCAGATGCCTTAACTATCCCGGGCCCCTTCTTTTTCAGATATATTGTCTTTGGCTTGTCAGAATGGAGCTTAAGCCTCAGGGCCTTTATGTTTAGTATAATATCTGTCACATCCTCTTTTACACCTGATATTGATGTAAATTCATGCAGGACGCCTTCTATGCGTATGGAAGTAATTGCAGCGCCCACTATAGATGAAAGCAGTATCCTCCTCAAAGAGTTTCCTATTGTTGTGCCGAACCCCCTTTCAAAGGGCTCTGCAAAAAATTTCCCGTAGGTATCGGAATATGTATCCTTTTCAAACTCCAATCTCTTTGGAATTTGAAAATCCTTCAATTTTATTATCATAGTGGATTCCTCCTTGGTGAAGTAAAAGTGCAAAAATTATCTTGAATATAATTCAACAACAAGATGCTCGGAAACAGGCAGCATGATTTCTTCCCGTGTTGGAAGGCTGACTACACTACATTTAAAGTTTGTCCTGTCAACATCCAGCCATTTGGGTATGCTCCTGCCTTCGCCGGCAGCAACAGCTGCCTTAATGCCTTCTAACTGCCTGCTCTTTTCGTTTACTTCAATTACATCACCGCTCTTAACCAAATAAGAAGGAATATTTACCCTTCTGCTGTTAACTGATATATGCCCGTGCCTCACAAATTGTCTTGCCTGAACCCTTGATGACGCAAAACCCATCTCGTAGACAATATTGTCAAGCCTTCTTACAAGAAGCTGCAGAAGGTTTTCGCCTGTAATGCCCTTTGCCATCTCTGCCTTCTTAAAATAGTTTTTAAACTGACGCTCAAGCACGCCGAATACCCTCTTCAGCTTCTGCTTCTCTCTGAGCTGCGTGCTGTATTCAGAAACCTTTGCCCTGCGCGACTGGCCGTGCTGGCCAGGGGCATAGCTTCTCCTCTCAAATGCACACTTTTCCTTGTAACACCTCTCACCTTTCAGGAAGAGTTTTACGCCTTCTCTCCTGCAGAGTTTACATTCTGCACCAATATACCTTGCCAATCTTTCCTCCTATTACACCCTTCTCCGTTTTGGCGGCCTGCAGCCGTTGTGCGGAATGGGTGTTACATCTTTAATCAGATTTATTTTAAGCCCTGCTGCCTGAAGCGCCCTTATGGCAGATTCCCTGCCTGAGCCAGGGCCTTTTACATATATATCTACCTGTCTTAGTCCGTATTCCATGGCCTTCCTTGCAGCATTCTCTGCCGCACGTTGGGCAGCAAATGGAGTGCTCTTTCTCGAACCCTTAAAGCCCTGATTACCGGCGCTTGACCATGACACAACATTACCGTTTACATCAGAGATTGTAACAATGGTATTATTAAATGTTGCCTGTATATGGGCAACACCTGTCTGGATATTTTTCTTTTCCTTTTTCTTGCCTGCCTTTTTATTTACCATAAAGTCTTCCTTTCAGTTAAGCCTCTTTTTTCTTTCCACCCATGGTCTTCTTTGGTCCCTTTCTGGTTCTTGCATTTGTCCTTGTTCTCTGTCCCCTTGCCGGAAGACCGCGCCTGTGCCTTAAGCCCCTGTATGCGCCGATATCCATAAGCCTTTTGATATTCATTGATACATCGCGGCGCAGGTCGCCCTCTATCTTGTAACTATTCTCAATAATCTCCCTCAGTTTTATAATCTCATCTTCCCTGAGGTTTTTAATCCTTGTATCCGGACTTACATTTGCCTCTTTTAATATCTTCTGTGCAGAAGCCCTGCCGATGCCGTATAGATAAGTAAGTCCTATCTCTACCCTTTTATTAACCGGTAATTCAACGCCTGCTATCCTTGCCAATCTATTATCCTCCTAATAGCTTTGCTCCCAAGATAAATGTTTCGCCATCCTGAAAGCTTCGCTCTAACCCTGCCTCTGCTTATGACGAGGGTTTTCGCAAATGATTCTGACTACACCTTTCCTTTTCACTACTTTACATTTTACACAAATAGGTTTTACTGATGACCTTACCTTCATATTCTTATCCTCTATTTAAAGCGATATGTTATTCTTCCCCTTGTCAGGTCGTAGGGTGATAATTCTACTGTCACCTTATCCCCCGGCAGAATTTTTATAAAATGCATCCTCATCTTGCCTGATATATGGGCAAGAACCTTATGACCGTTCTCAAGCTCTACTCTGAACATTGCATTGGGAAGGTTTTCTATTATTGTGCCGCTAACCTCTATTGCCTCTTCCTTTGGCATTA
>JAHFEP010000076.1:0-6445 GCA_023248415.1 Nitrospirota bacterium | reverse complement strand
AGTTTTGTCAATATCTCAGGCGCATTATCAGTTACCACTATTGTATGCTCAAAATGGGCTGAGAGGCTTCCATCCTTTGTTACTGCTGTCCAGTTATCCCCTAAAATCTGTATCTCATAGCGGCCCATATTTACCATCGGCTCTATTGCAAGGGTCATTCCGCTTTTTAGCCGAGGTCCCTGGCCCTGTCTGCCAAAATTCGGGATCTGCGGCTCTTCATGCAGAGACTGGCCAATTCCATGTCCAACAAAATCCCTGACAACAGAATAACCATTCTCCTCAACGCAGGACTGGACTGCATTGGATATATCCGAGAGCCTCCTGCCGGCAACTGCCATTTTTATGCCCTCGTAGAGGGACATCTCTGTAATCTTTAAAAGCCTGTCAGCATCAGGTGAAATATTCCCCACAGGCAGGGTGATTGCTGCATCACCGCAAAAACCATCTATCACAGCTCCAATGTCAATGCTTATTATATCTCCCTCATTCAATACAACCTTTTCTGAGGGAATTCCATGAACAACCTGATTATTTATTGATGCGCAGATGGTTGCTGGATAATCCCTGTAACCTTTAAATGCCGATCTTGCGCCTTTTTTGATTAAAAACTCCTCTGTAAACTTATCTAACTCTAATGTCGTAACACCCGGCCTTACAATATTCTTTAATCCATCCAATGCCTCAGCGACAATCCTGCCTGCAACTGACATCTTAGCAATTTCTTGCTGAGACTTTAAAATAATCATCCTTTATCAGAATCTATCCAATTCTGCCCTTTATCTTGCCCTTTTTCATAAATCCTTCATAGTGTCTTGTTATCAAATGAGACTCAATCTGCTGCACAGTATCTAATCCAACACCAATAACAATCAGCAGGGAGGTTCCGCCGAAATAAAAAGGGACATTGAGATAATAAATAAGTATCTCAGGCAAAACACATATAGCTGAGAGATATATTGCGCCGCCAAATGTAACCCTTGTCAGTATACCATATATATAATCTGCAGTTCTCTGTCCAGGCCTTACCCCTGGTATGAACCCGCCGTATTTCTGCATATTATTTGCAAGGTCTACAGGGTTCAATACAACAGCAGTATAAAAGAAACAGAAGAATATTATCAGTATTGCATATAAAATAATATGTATAACACCGCCCGGTGCAAGCTGTTTTGCAATACTCTGAACCCACGGTACATCTATAAAACCCACAACAGTCGCTGGAAATGCCAGAAGGGATGATGCAAATATCGGCGGGATAACACCTGCTGTATTGATCTTAAGCGGTATATATGTGCTCTGGCCGCCATATACCTTCCTGCCGACTATCCTCTTTGCATACTGTACAGCTATCTTCCTTCTTCCGCCCTCTAAGTAGACAATCGCAGCTATTACTACAAGCATCATCGCAAGCAGCACAGCAATAACTACAGTCTTTATTTCACCTGTCTGGGAAAGCCTGATTGTATTTGTCGCTGCCGAGGGAAGCTGGGCAACAATACCTGCAAATATAATGAGGGATATGCCATTTCCGATCCCTCTCTCTGTAATCTGCTCGCCGAGCCACATTATAAAGGCTGTGCCAGCAGTTAATGTTATGACTGTCATTATTCTGAATGACCAGCCTGGGCTCTGGACAAATATCCCTTCACTCATCCCTTCCAGACCGATTGCTATGCCCGTTGATTGAATGATGCTTATAACTATTGTTCCATATCGTGTATATTGTACAATCTTTTTTCTTCCTGCTTCGCCCTCCTTTGCAAGCGCCTGCAGATGCGGCCATGCAACAGTAAGAAGCTGCAAGATAATAGATGCGCTGATATAAGGCATTATACCAAGGGCAAATATAGACAGCTTTGACAGGGCGCCGCCGGAAAACATGTCAAAGAAGCCCATGAGCGCCCCGCCCTTCTCAGTAAGAAAGCGGCCTAATGCCTCGTTATTTATACCAGGTGTTGGTATATGCGCACCGACGCGGTAAACAGCGAGCATTGCAAGGGTAAAAAAAATTCTTATTCTCAGCTCTGGAATCTTAAGAATATTCTGAAAACTGGTAACTAATCTCTCAAGCAATTTAGATTACCTCTGCCTTGCCACCAGCAGCCTCTATCTTCTTTAAGGCACTATTGCTAAACTTGTTGGCTTTGATTGTTAAAGGCCCTTTTAAATCTCCTTCCCCTAATATCTTTACTCCGTCCTTTAATTTGCTTATTATACCTCTTTCCAAAAGCATCTCAGGTGTAATAGCATCACTGCCTTTGAACTCGGAGAGGTCCTTCAGATTTAATATCGCATATTCCTTTCTAAAGATATTTGTAAAACCCCTCTTAGGCATACGTCTTTGAAAGGGCATCTGCCCCCCTTCAAAACCGGGCCCCTTAGGACCCCCTGCGCGGGCATTCTGGCCCTTATGTCCCTTGGTTGAAGTCTTGCCGTGGCCTGAACCAGTACCCCTGCCTATTCTTTTTTCCTTCTTCCTTGCACCTTTTGCAGGTGATAATTCATTTAGTCTCATATTATATCTATCCCTATTCTAATCTTCTGGCTTCTGTATTCTGACCTCTGATCTAAACAATCTCTTTTACATCCACTAAATACGACACCTTATTTATCATACCCCTTATCTGGGGTGTGTCTTTAAGGACAACTGTTACGTTAGGTCTTTTTAGACCAAGGCCTTTGATTATTGATTTATGCTTCCCTATCTTGCCAATAGGACTCTTTTTAAGTGTAACTGATAGTTCCTTTGCCATTAATAACTCCGTATTCTAAGCATTGTTTGCATTAGCCGGCTTACTTGCCTCTATCTCTGTCTTGCGTCTCAGCTTTGCAATATCCTGTCCCTTTTTTATCTTAAGCAGACCGTCAAGTGTTGCCCTGACAACATTATTTGGATTGCCGCTTCCGAGCGACTTGCTCAATATATTATGAATGCCGACCATCTCCATAATAGCGCGCACAGCTCCTCCGGCAATAATACCTGTTCCCTCTGAGGCCGGTTTTAATAATACATCTGCTGCGCCGAAATGTCCCATTACCTCAAATGGTATTGTGTTATTTTTCAATGGCACCTTCATAATATTCTTCTTCGCACTCTCTACAGCCTTTCTTATCGCCTCAGGCACCTCTACTGCGTTTCCCCTTCCTGTTCCGACATGTCCCTGTCCGTCGCCAACTACAACAAGGGCGCTGAAGCTGAACCGCCTTCCGCCCTTCACAACCTTTGCTACTCTATTTATGAATATTACCTTGTCTTTTAGATTTAGCTCTTCTATGTTAATTCTTTCCAAATCTTCCCCCTAATAAAAATAAATTAAAATTGAAGCCCCTTTTCCCTTGCTGCCTCTGCTAATGCCTTAATCCTGCCGTGATATATATATCCGCCCCTGTCAAAGACCACCTTTTTAATATCTTTGCCGAGCGCCTTTTCAGCTATCGCAACGCCAATCAGCTTTGCAGCTTTAATATCGCCGGCAGCCTTAATCTTTCCCTTTATATCCTTGTCCATTGTAGAAGAGCTCACCAATGTGGCGCCTGTATCATCATTAATTATCTGGGCATAAATATGCTTCAAAGACTTTGAGACGCACAGCCTCGGCCTTTCAGATGTTCCGGAGACCTTTTTTCTTATTCTTATATGTCTCCTTTTTCTTGATATTAACTTTTTTTCTGTTGCAGACAATTCCTCACACCTCTTTTATAAATTACACTATTTACCTTTACCTGTCTTACCCTCTTTGCGTCTTATATGCTCATCAGCATATTTTATCCCCTTGCCCTTATAAGGCTCGGGTTTCTTCAGACTGCGGATGTTTGCAGCGGTCTGGCCTACTAAATATTTATCAATTCCCTTTATTGTAATATTTGTCTGTTTATCAACTACCGCCTCTATACCATTTGGCAGTTCAAAATTGACAGGATGGGAAAATCCAAGTGTCATGACGAGCTGCCTTCCCTGCACCTGCGCCCTGTAACCAACACCGCTGATCTCAAGTGACTTTTCATACCCTTTGGTTACACCTGTTACCATATTTGCAATAATGCTCCTTGTAAGGCCGTGGAGCGCCCTGTCAAATTTATCATCTGATGCCCTTGAGACAAGAATTTCGCTCTTATCAATTTTGACCCCGATTTTGGGATGAAAATTCTGCTTTAATTCTCCCTTTGGCCCTTTTACAGAGACACTGTTTTTCTCTACCTTAACATCTATCCCTGAAGGAATAGGTATCGGTTTTCTGCCTATTCTTGACATATAACACCTCTATGATTTGACTTACCATGCATAGCAGATTACCTCTCCCCCAACCTTCTCTTTCTTTGATTCCTTGTCTGTTAGAATACCCTTTGGTGTTGAAAGGACTGCTATACCAAACCCGCCCCTTACACGGGGTATTCTATCAAGGCCGCAGTATACCCTTCTGCCTGGCCTGCTTACCCTTCTCAATCCTGTAAGAATCTGCCTCTCATCCTGTGTATATTTAAGATAGACCCTTATTATGCCCTGCCTTCTATCCTTTAGAAATTTGTAGTTTTTTATAAAACCCTCTTCCTTTAATTTCTTTACTATCTCTGCCTTTATCTTTGAAGAAGGGATATCCACCTTCTCAAATTTCACCTTATTGGCATTTCTTATCCTTGTTAGCATATCTGCAATTGGATCTGTCATCATAGATTAATTCTCCGAATTCTTCTTTTTTTACCAGCTTGACTTAACTACCCCTGGTATCTCTCCCTTTAACGCAAGATTCCTAAAACATATCCTGCACATATCGTATCTTCTGAGATAACCCCTCGGCCTGCCGCATAGAGGGCAGCGGTGGTATTTTCTAACGTTGAACTTTGGTTCCCTTTTTGATTTTGCTATTAAGCTTTTCTTTGCCACTTTTACAATCCTTTCAGAATCAGTTTCTAAACGGCATACCTAACAGATTCAACAGCTTTTTCCCTTCTTCATTTGTCTTTGCTGTTGTTACAATCACAATATCCATACCGTGAACGGCTGCGATTTCATCGTATTTAATCTCCGGAAACATAAGCTGTTCCTTGACGCCGAGCGTATAATTCCCCCTGCCGTCAAAACTCTTCCCTGAGACGCCTTTAAAATCCCTTATCCTCGGAAGGGCAAAACTTATAAGCCTGTCAAGAAACTCATACATCCTGTCGCCCCTGAGGGTCACCATGCACCCAATCGGCATACCCTCTCTGAGTTTGAAGGTGGCAATAGATTTCTTTGCCTTTGTTATAACAGGTCTCTGTCCAGTTATTGCTGCAAGCTCTTTCACTGCTGCTTCAAGGAGCTTCATATTGGAAATGGCTTCACCCATTCCAACATTCAATACAATCTTCTCAACCTTGGGCACCTGCATTACATTCTTATATTTAAATTCCGTCATCAATGCAGATACAACCTCTTTTTTATATTTTTCCTTTAATCTCGCCTGCATAATATTAATCAATCACCTCACCGCATTTTTTACACGCACGCATCTTATCCCCGCCCTCCAGTATTTTATAACCTATCCGCGTCGGCTTGCTGCACTTAGGGCATATAAGCATAACATTTGACATGTGTATGGATGCCTCTTTCTCAACAATTCCGCCCTGCTGCTGCTTTTGTGTCGGCTTTGTATGTCTCTTTATGAGATTGAGCTTCTCAATCAAAAGGCGGTTCTTTACCGGAAAAACCCTGAAGACCTTTCCTTCTTTATCAAGCTCTTTTCCAGCTATTACCTTTACCCTGTCGCCTTTTTTAATCTTTAATTTATTTAAAGCCATCTCTTTCCTCTGTATTCTGTATTCTTACTTCCGTCTTCTATCTACAATACCTCTGGCGCAAGAGATATAATTTTCATAAAATTCTTTTTTCTCAATTCCCTTGCCACAGGGCCAAATATCCTCGTGCCAACAGGCTCGCCTTCTGGATTAATCAACACTGCTGCATTCCTGTCAAACTTTATATACGAGCCGTCGTCCCTCTTCATACCCTTCTTTGACCGAACAATAACAGCCCTTGCAACCTGGCCCTTCTTAACAGTGCCCTCAGGAATAGCCTCTTTAACGCTGACCATAATAACATCGCCTATATTTGCATACCGCCTCCTTGTACCGCCTGAGACATGTATGCACATAACCTTTTTTGCGCCTGAATTGTCTGCAACATCAAGCATTGAACGCATCTGTATCATCTTACAGCACCTACACCTTTTCCTTTGCCTGTTCTAATATTTCTACGACTTTCCACCTCTTGAATTTACTCAACGGCCGTGTTTCAATCACCTTTACCTTATCGCCTATATTGCACCTGTTGTCCTTGTCATCTGCCATCAATTTTGTAATCCTTTTAACAACCTTCTTGTATTCTGGATGCTGGACAAGCCTCTTTACAACCACCACTACAGTCTTATCCATTTTATTGCTGACAACCTCTCCGATAAATTCTTTTTTA
>JAHFEP010000075.1 GCA_023248415.1 Nitrospirota bacterium | reverse complement strand
CCTGATAGCGGACAACTAAATCTGCGCTTTCAGTAAGGATGTCAACTATCTTTCCTTTACCCTCGTCGCCCCACTGGGCGCCGACTACAATTATATTTGCCAATTTTCTTTCTCCTTATGCGCACAAAAAAATCGGGTGTATAGCACCCGATTTTTGACTTATTCTATTATCAATATTAACTTCTTGTCAAGAAAAAAGACCTATCAATTGCAGCAAACCTTACATTACGTTATGAGTTTTGCGGCAAAGAGCATCAGAAGGAGGTCCCTTCCATCAAAACGGGCTCATTGGCTTATAGTCCTTTGGCGGAAGAAAGAGCGAAGGCTCAATATCTGTCTTCTTTATGTTTTTGTGCTCAATGATTGTCTTTATCCCGAGATACGAAACATTTTCGGATTTAACTATAAAATTGTCTAATTCCTTTACTGCCCAGACGGTGCTTTGATTTACCCTGCCAATAATTATAATCTTTATGTCATAAACAGCGCACGAATAACCCTCATAAACCTCTTCTTTTAACAGCTTTTTTTCAACTGTCCTTGGCTTGGGTTTTTTGTCCTTATCCTTAAGGGGTTTCCCGTCTTTGTCTAATTTTATTTCATCTTTGTCTTTTCCTTCTATTATATCCTTTATTGAAGCGGCTTCTTCTTCCTTTGGCATGTCCTGAACTATATACATCTTTAAGGCGTCCATTATAGTATATTTTTTCTTTGTATCGTAATTAAATATTTCAATTACCCTGCCCTCGCTCTTTGTTTCCTCTTCATAGCGCGTGTTCTTGCCGCCAGAAAAGTGTTTCCTGTAATTCTCAATCTCCTTGCCTTTATCAAAGGTTACTGTTCTAACATCGCTGGTGATGCCTGCGTGGGCAAGAAGTGGTGTTAAAAATATAAAGAAAAAAGATAATACAAAAAACTTACTCCTTTTCATAAAAAAGGCCCCCCTATTTCTTAGAAATGTCATTGCGAGGAACGAAGTGACGAAGCAATCCAATAATCAGAGATTGCTTCGCTTCGCTCGCAATGACGTATAGATTTGCGCATATTATTAAACTGACGCATTATATCTTTTTTTCAATATAAAGTAACTTAAAAATGAAGACATAAAAAGCAAAGAGCCGATAAACACTGTTGTCGCCCCCTCATCTTTATGGATGTCCATTATAGCATATTTTTTTGTTGGAAAGCCTATTAAAATGGCTTTAATCTTTGTGCCTGTAAAGGGTTCTCTTTTAAAATCCCTGTAAAATGCCCAGCTCTTTGAGAGCATCTTATCATCTTTGTACAAAAGGAGCTCAACCGCAGGGTTGTTAAATTTCTCGCTTCTTGAGTATGCCTCGCCATTTGAGGTTATATCAAAATCAGGGATAAGCCTTCCGAGTTCAAGCATGTATCCCTTTGCTGAGAGATTTATTTTCTCGCCAAAACCCAATGAATAAAGCTTTCCTTCACTTCCACTTCCGAGCAACAGATTTGCGCCTGACACTATCTCGCCAAAATCCACCTGATAGAAATATACGCCTTTATATGAAAGCGGATTATTGACCTCCACCTTTTTATTTAATACCTCTTTATCATTTTCAATTACTGTGAGATTGCTTTCAACGTTTTTTAGATAACCCCCTGCATAATAATCTGCCTTAAGGCTATTTAGCCTTACATAATAGTCCATATTTGGCGCCTTAAAAGGCGCAGCTTCGTATAATACATTGCCCTTTGTTTTAAAGCCTGTAGTACTGCTTATTAAGTGGCCTGTTAATACTAAAAGAAAACCAATGTGCATAAGATAGGAAGATAATTCTATCCATCTCCGCTTGTGCAGCCTCTGCTTGTATTTTATCAGAGAGGAGAATCTGTTGACATTGCATATAACTGTATTTATAGCTAAAGCAAAGGTGAGTATTATCAAGGCATACAGCCACCATACCTTTCCAATGTTTTCAATTCCATCAGCAAAGAGCCATTTAAACAGGATTTCATTATTCATGCCCTCAAAAAAAGGGTTCCCCTGCATTATAAATGAGCCAATAAATGCGACAGCAACAAATATTAGGACAAGATAGATGGTCAGCCTTATTGAGCTAAAGAAGAGCCATAAAGCCTTTGGGGATTTTTCAATGCCAAGGTTTTTCATATATTAGTTTTTGAATGATAGCACAGTTTGTAAAAAATACAACTGTTATCACCCTCACCCTCACCCTTACCCTCTCCCGTCAAGGGAGAGGGTAATAAGGTATAAGCCTTCCTTGAATAAAAATGGACTGTATGGTATATTTAAAAACAATGGGAAAGATTCTTTTTTTTCAATATATTTCTGCATTCCTTTTTGGCTCTGTTATAGGGAGCTTTTTAAATGTCTGCATATTCCGCATCCCGAAAAAAGAGTCCATTGTATTTCCTGCTTCCCACTGCCTCAAGTGCAGCAAAAATATTAAGGCTTATGACAATATACCGATAATAAGCTACATTATTCTTAAAGGCAGATGCAGAAACTGCGGAGAGAAGATTTCTTTTCAATACCCTCTAATAGAATTTTTAAATGCTGCTGGTTATGCCTTTATAATCTACAAATTTGGTCTGAATATCAACGGCCTGATTTATGCGCTCCTTTATTCTTCGCTGCTCGTTGTTACATTCATTGACTTAGAGCATCAGATAATACCAGACAGGATAACACTGCCCGGGATTATCATAGGATTTATCCTCGGCGCAACAGTTCTGCCTGTTGGCTGGCAAAATTCCTTAATCGGGCTTTTTTTAGGCGGAGGCCTGTTTTACCTTGTAGCTGTTCTGTCAAGAGGCGGCATGGGCGGCGGCGACATAAAGCTGATTGCAATGATTGGCGCATTTTTAGGCTGGCAGAGCGCGCTTCTGACCATATTCTTAGGCGCTCTTGCAGGCTCTGTTGTCGGACTATTTTTAATGGCTTTTAAAGGAAAAGGGAGAAAGTATCCTGTTCCCTTTGGGCCATTTCTTGCGCTTGGCGCTGTAGCAGCGCTCTTTTGGGGGAATTATATAATCAACTGGTATATAAACTTTGGCAGATAAGATGATAAACATAAAAGGCCTTATATGGCTTCTGACATTCCTGCTGTTTGTCTTTTTGGCGATATTTAATTTTCATACCCTTTCTTTAATCTCCTCAGTGCAGAAAGACTTAAATGATGAGTTTGAAAAGAGGCTTCATGCAACCTCCCTGCTTATAGCAAAGGAGATAGAGGCAAACTTTGAAAAAGCGCTGAATGATTCAGAGTTCATAACCGCCCTTGAAAAAAAGAACGGGGCGCAGCAGATACTGGTCTTGGACAGCGAAGGTTTAGATATTAGAAATAAGAGCAGGCCAAAAGCCGGTATTGACAAATCTATCCGTGAAAGGATTGAAAGGGGTGAGGCCGCCATACTGCCTTCTTATGAGGCAAAGGGCAACAGGCTGATAAAGAGCGCCTATGCCTCTATAACAAATCCTGCTGCACAGGAAAAGGGTTTTGTTATTGTAAAAATGTATCCTCCATTGGATAAGGGGGAGCAGAAGGATGACGAGTCCTTTGGTTTTCTAAAGATACTTATCGGCTTTGTTGTCCTTGCGCTGATTTTTTATGTAATCCGCTCATTCATGATTGCAGGAAGGCCGGCAAAAAAGGAGGGCGATGAGGCAAAAATCAAAGGCGATACAGGTTTTCTCATACATACCTTTCATTCATTGATGCAGCAGTTGAAGGTAAAGGAGCAGGAGCTTCAAAGGCTGCGAACAGTGGCAGAGGAGAGGGCAGAGGTTGTTGAGGATTATAACGAATATATCCTGAAAAGCGTAAGCAGCGGTGTTATTGCATTTGATAAAAAAAATAAGATTACCACATTTAATCAGGCAGCAGAGAAGATATTGGGTTTTGACAGCTCCGAACTCCTCGGCAAATCATGCAGCGAGGCATTTGGAGAAGAGAGCGGGCTTTGCCGGTTATTAGCCGTAACAATGCAAAGGTCAGAAGGGAGCCCAAGATCCGAGCTTGAAATTGTAAAAAGAAACAGTGAAAAGATATGGGTCGGCATAAGCGCATCTATCTTAAAGAACAGAAAGGATGAGGCTATTGGCGCAATACTTATATTCAGCGATATAACAGAGATAAAGAGGCTTCAGGATGAGGTCAGGCAGAAGGACCGCCTTACAGTGCTTGGCGAGCTTGCAGGCGGCATTGCGCACGAATTCAGGAACATGATGGGCACAATACTCGGCTTTGCAAAGCTCCTTTCAAAAAAGATTGGAAAGAAAGACACAAAACAGGGTATGATAGAGGCGATAATCAATGAGCTAAATACAATGGAGATGATGATAAACGAGCTCCTGAGCCTTGGCAAGGCGCAGGCTATTTCATTAAAGCCTGTTGATATAAACAAGGCGCTTAGAAATGTCCTGATAAAATCCATGGGTGAGGCAAGAGAGCCATGGTTAGACTCTGCTCACCATGTAAAGATTGATGTTAATATTCCAGGTGATATTCCGGAGATTATGGCAGATGAGCTTTTGATAAGGCAGGCATTTACAAATCTTATTCAGAATTCAGTTGATGCAATGCCGGAAGGCGGCGAGCTGAAGGTTGGGGGAAAATATCATGCGACAGACGGGATTGAAAAGATGGTGGAGATAACAATTAAGGACACAGGCACAGGCATACCAAAGGATAAGCTTGACAAGATTTTTCTGCCGTTCTTTACTACAAAGCCTAAAGGCACAGGCCTTGGCCTTGCCCTGGTGCATAAGATAGTCCTGTCTCACAATGGACGAATAGAGGTGGAGAGTGAAGAGGGGAAAGGGACGACATTTAAGGTTTTTCTGCCAGCAGCAGTATAAAGAAGGGTTCAAGGGGTCGAGGATTAAAGGGGTCAAGTGATTGATGTAGAATTTTTATAGAGCGGGGGTTTGATGCAGCAAATTATATTGGTCATAGAAGATAAAGAGAGCATGGCGCAGATGCTTACGCAGACGCTTGAAGGCGCAGGCTATAAGGTAGAGGCTGCTATGTCTGCTGAAGAGGGTATACAGAAGCTGAATAATATGAAGATAGACCTTGTATTAACAGATTTAAGGCTGCCTGGAAAGAGCGGTATGGATGTTTTAACTGCGTCCAAAGAGAAGAATCCCTTAACCCCTGTAATTGTAATGACTGCCTTTGGCACAATAGAAACAGCAGTAAAGGCTGTTAAAGAGGGCGCGTATGATTTTATTACAAAGCCATTTGACCCTGACCATCTGCTTTTATTAATAGAGAGGGCTTTGGAAAAACAGAGGCTTCAGGCAGAGAATATTGTATTAAAAGGAGAGCTTTCAGATAAAATCGGCCTGCCTAACATTATTGGCAAAAGTCCAAAATTCCTTGAGGCAATTGATAAGGCAAAAAAGGTTGCGCAGGGAAAAACAACAGTCCTTTTGTTAGGCGAGAGCGGCACAGGAAAGGAGCTTTTTGCAAGGCTTATACATTACCTTTCTCCAAGAAAGAATAACCACTTTGTTGCAATAAACTGCGCTGCCATACCAAAGGATTTATTAGAGAGCGAGCTCTTTGGCCATGAGGCAGGCGCATTTACAGGCGCAAAAGAAAAAAAGATAGGCAAGTTTGAGCTATCAGATAAAGGCACCATATTCCTTGATGAGATCGGAGATATGGACTTAAATCTTCAGGCAAAGCTTCTCAGAGTGCTTCAGGGCGATGAATTTGCAAGGCTCGGCGGAAATAAGCCTATTAAGATAGATGTAAGGGTTGTTGCTGCAAGCAACAGAGATTTACAGAAGGCGATATCAGAAAGGCATTTCAGGGAGGATCTATATTACCGGCTTAGCGCCTTTCCAATAACCATCCCGCCCCTTCGTGAAAGGCAGGAGGATATTCAGGCTTTGGCAGAGCATTTTCTTAATATTTTTTCAAAGGAGATGAATAAGGATATAAAAGGCTTTTCAGAAGAGGCAATAAAGATAATCCTGAACCACCAGTGGAAAGGAAATGTCCGTGAATTGGAGAACTGCATAGAGAGGGCAGTGATACTCTGTAATGGTGATTCCATAGAACCAGAAAATCTTGGAATTTCCCATCTTGATGCAGATAAGGCAATATTAAATGAGATGTCTCTTGAAGGCGGGCTTTCTGATGTAAGCAGCAGGGCAATGAGGATTGCAGAGTCCCGGCTTATAAAAAAGGTATTGGATGAAACAGGCTGGAACAAGACAAAGGCAGCAGAAATATTAAAGGTGAGCTATAAGACGCTATTGACAAAAATTAAGGAGTATGGGATAGAGGAATAGGTGAGGTATTAGTTAAATAGTTCTTCAAGTGTGTAAAGGCGGGATTTCTTGTTTTTTAATGCCTTTAGCCCCTTTTTAATTTCATTCATAAGCAACGAGTCAGAGCGGATGGCTATAGTCTCCTTCAGGCTTTCATACTCATCAGGACTTATTAAGACGGCAGCAGGGGAGCCATTTTTTGTGATGATTACTTCCTCATCTGTGCTGAGCACTTCTTTAACAAGTCCGCTCAGCTTCATCTTTGCTTCTGATAAAGACAATGTTTTCATATTGACCTCTATTCTGGTTGACCTGAATTTAGTCTAACATAGCTGGCAGCAAAAAATCAAGCTAACATGGATTAGCGTATTTTTTGCAATTGGACAGCATCAGAAAATAAAAAAGGGGCGTGAAATCACGCCCCTTTTAAAATCCCAATGCTTATGCCCGCTTTAGGGCGAGCTTTCTAAAAAGCAGCCATGCTAAAGGCAGAAGCAGCAGCAAAGCGCCTGTATAAGGCGGCTGATTATTTCTGTTGTCATCAATAAAACCACATCCGCCGCCGCCGCCGCCACCATTACCACCTCCGCTGGAAGAAATGGAGGGTACCGCAGAAGCCTGTGATGATTCTGTGCTCTCTCCAAATGCATTTAAAGCGGTAACCACATAATAATATGTAATGCCAGCAGTAAGACCTGTATGGGTATAAGGACGAGAAACATTGGTTATTCTTGTGCCAGTAGCTCTTGTAACACCAGGGGCAGTTGACCAATAGATATTGTAAGAAGTGGCATTGGTGGCGATATTCCAGTTTATAGTAATCTGATTAGCCCCTCCTGAAGCAGAAACTCCGCCCGGGATACTGGGAACTGCTCCACAGGAAGCAGGGTATGTTAAGGCGGTGATATTTCCAGAAACAACTAATGCATATGGCTGAGGACCATTTGGGATATTCTTTCCAGCGATTGCCAGGCAATACACGCCAGCAGCAGGGGAAGTTATATCTATTCCCTCTACATTATTAGTACTATCAGCAGTTGATAAACCATTCGGATAATAAATAGTTGATGATGGGTTTTGCAATGACATATCAAGGTCATTAACTAAATTTCTTGATGCAGACGGGCTTGAAGGATAATCAGTCCAGACAAGTGTAGCTCTTAGCTCAGCAGACGAATTTACTGTAAATTGATAATACCTGTAATTACCTGTAGAAATCCCTGTGGTATAATTGTCATATCGTAAAACCCTTGGTGCAGTTGGAAAGATTGAATTCATCACATTCACCCTTCCCCATCCTTCTACATTGTTTGGCCTGGCATTCATCTCACGAGTTGCCCCCGTGCCATACTGCCCGGGATTCATATCAGCAGCGCCATTTATGATTGTTGCCTTTAACAAAGCTGCGCTTGGTGTTATAGATTGATTATCAGTGTAAAATTGCCTCACTAAAGCAGCAGCGCCTGCTGTTAATGGCGTTGCCATGCTTGTCCCGCCCATCATAATATATTTTTCATCTATATTATCTCCAGATGTTGCAAGCCCTACATCGCTCATCTTTCCCCAGCCGCCGCCATATATCCTTACATCATCTATATACCAGCCTTCAGCAGTAACGCCGTCTAAATTTGGTACAACACAGAAGGCAAACTGTACATTATTTGTACTGAATGTCGAACCGAGTGAAACTATTTTTTCTGTCCAAGTGCTTTGCGTTCCTGTAAAAGGGCTAATAGTATACCAGTTTGAACCCCCATCAGGCGTTATATAAAACCTTCCCTGATCTCCTGTATTAAACGCGTATCTATGCCAGAAGCGAATAGTGTCTCCGCCTGTTCTTAAGTCAAGGGTATTAGAATATAAGCAATTAGTTGTAAAATCATTGTAATTAACACCAGCACTGTCAGTTATGCTGTAAGAACCACCGTGTGCTGAAGTGGTTGTTCTGGTCCACGAGCCTAATGCAGACCATTTTGTAGTGCCGCTTTCCAGATTATCATCAAATGCCCACTTCTGAGAGCGTGTTGAGGCAATAAATGTCCCGGGAGCAACAATATCTGGTTTTATCCTGCCGTCATCTGTGGGGCCCCTGCTTGAAAAGGCAGCCATACCATTGATATTGTTTGCCATCCCATCACTGCTAATAGGAGAAGCGGTATAGCCAAAGGCGCTATATGTTGTAGTGATTCCTAAACGATTATTTTCTGATGCCCCTACAGTGAGCACATTCTTTGCTGTGCCGGGAGAGCTTAATGAATCTAAATCAATCACGCCGTCACTATTACTATCCACCCCTTCATTGCCTGCTGCAAAGAGAATAAGCATATTCTTATTATTCCATGCAAATTGGTCTGCCTGTTGAGAACTGGTATCGTACACACCATTTACTGCTGCTCCCCAGCTATTTGTATGAATCATTGCACCGCTATTATAGGGTGTTTGAAAAAGACTATTAAGGTCTGCTGGTAATCCACCAAGACCGCCAGTTGCATCCATTACAGACTGAAAGATTAGGTTTGCTGTGTAAGCAGGTCCTCTATATTGATTGGCAGAGTTTGTTCCATTACCTAAAACCGAACCTGCTACATGGGTGCCGTGTCCGTTCTGGTCACTCCAGTCGCTTGCACGACCTAATGCATAAGCAGCAGTAACCCTTCCAGTAAAATCAGAATGAATACCTGCCGTGTTTCCTATATCTAAACCAGTATCAGCAATAGCAACAGTCTGGCCTGTGCCTGTTAAGCCAGCAGTCCATACATTGGTAATATTCATAACACTCGTGCCAGTTGCAATATCGTTCATTAATTTTGGCGGAATATATTCCTCTACCCATTCAATGCCTGATATTAATGATAACGAAGAAACAGCAGAGGGGTTTATCTTTATCCTTATTATTCCTCCCATTTCTCCACTGCTTGATGCAAGCACTTCACCGCCAAGGAGCTTAATCTGTGAAGCAATTGATTCAATATCTTCATTCTGAAAAGCTTTAATAGTAACTGTTATGGTTCCCGTTGCACTACTTATTTTTTCAGATAATTGCGGAGAAATTTTATAAGTAGGCTTATAAGAACCTACCCACTTCACCTCTGGCAAAGAAAGGACTTTATTAAGCGCCCCCTTATTCATCTTTACAATAAAGGCATTATTGGGTATATAATTAAGCACTGTGCCCTGAGCGCCTTTAATCTTATCCTTCCATTCTTCATTTACAGCGCCTGTAAATTGAACAATATAGTATGATTGGCCTTCTGGCGCTGTTTTCATCAAACTTAGTTCCGCTTTATCTTCTGAAACACTTGTGTCAATTTTCTGTGCTTTAAGATGTATCTGGTCATCTTCTGATTTCTTTGCAACACCTGCAGAATTGACATTGTAATTTAAAATGGCAAATATTACGCTGATGGCAAATAGAATAATAAAACTTGTTTTAGAAAGAGCTTTCTTACCTAACCTTTTTTTAAGCATGAAATTTATTCTCCTTCCTCTCATTCACTCAAGTTTTTAGTAATATAATATTGACAGTAATTTTCCCTCTGCCTTTTGGCTGCTGTTTGCACTGGTGATTGTGCAGGCAGCAGACATAATAGACAACATAATAAAAACATTAAAAAGCAGTTTTTGTCTTTTTGTAAAAAATACCTTCATATTCCTTTAACAAGCCTTCTTTTATTTCTATATAACTGTACGGTTTGTAGCCGTGTTAAGGATATATTTAATCTTCTTTTTTGTCAACAATTGTTGTAAAAGGCGAGGTTTGTTAATCTTCATACTTTAATGACTTTAATACTGTTTCAATCAGAGGCTGGACTTTTTCTTCGTTTTTGACTGGATACTGGATTGGAACGGCAATCTTCTTGCCAGAGGAGTTATAGCCATAGGCAGCATAGCGGAAGGCAAGGCCGGAAAGGGTGTAATCAAAGATATATCCCTTTCTTTTTTTCTTGGCTATTTCCCTGCTTGTTTTCTGCACATTTGTTGCTTGTGCGCCGCTTGAGGCCATGCCATCATGCATCCCTTTTACAAGGGACTCTGCATAATCCTCGCCAGAGAGAAATGGGATGTCCATAATCTGAATCATCAGCAGAAGGTCTTCATGTCCTTCTAAGGTGATTGTAATAGT
Organism: Nitrospirota bacterium; assembly: GCA_023248415.1. Taxonomy (GTDB): domain Bacteria; phylum Nitrospirota; class CAKKRA01; order 9FT-COMBO-42-15; family 9FT-COMBO-42-15; genus 9FT-COMBO-42-15. The sequence goes on along the minus strand of JAHFEP010000075.1, from coordinate 2,186 downwards.
GTCTTTTTCATTTGTTTCTTTTATCTTCAGACGATTATCGTAATTAAAAGAGAGCCCGTGTTTTGAGTACTGTTTTACACCCTCCTCTGCATTTGCAGAAAGCGCAGGCATAAATAGTAACAGGCAGAGAATTGCAAACAACATTATTATTTTTGATCGCATGGATTTTTTTACCCTTCCTTTCTGAGCCATCTCTTTCTTATATAGACGGCTATTACCAGCATGACTGCGCCGAGCAGCAGGAGCGATGCTGATTCAGGAAAGCCTCCTGCGCTTCTGTTTAATTCTGCAGTTGTTTCAGCAGCCTCTGCCACTGCCTGGCCAGCATAGTCTTGAAGCGCAGGCTTTGCAAAGGCATAGGTATTTAAAGTCAGAAAGGTAAAAATAGTTATTAGTGCAATTTTAAAATATTTATTCATTTTATTCCCCCAGTCTCTTCTTACTATATTTTAAAATGCAATAAATATACCACTTTTAGGGGGTTATAGAATTTTTATAACTATTGAGATTTAAAAGGTTTTTAAAGGATGACTTGTTGCAGGGCTTTAGAAGGGCGTAATTTCTTTACCACATTTAGGAAAAAAATACCATTTTTTTCTATTTTTATTCTAATCTGTTATGCTTCCACAATACCGCCTACTGTCAGTGATTTTATCCTTAATGTCGGCTGGGCATCAGCAACTGGCACGCCCTGTCCGTCTTTGCCGCATGTGCCTATTGAAAAACCAAGGTCATTTCCCACTATATCAATATCCTTTAATGCCTCAGGGCCGTTTCCTGTTAGTGTTGCCCCGCGCACAGGTTCGCCAATTTTACCGTTCTCAATCAGATAGCCCTCGCTTACCTCAAATACAAAGTCGCCGTTAACAGTATTCACCTGTCCACCGCCCATCTTTTTTACAAATAACCCTGACTGCGTTGATTTAATTATATCCTCTGGATTGGAGTCCCCGGGCGCTATTAATGTATTTGTCATCCTTGGTATTGGACGATATTTATATGACTCTCTTCTGCCATTTCCTGTTGACCTTACGCCTTCCTTCATTGACCAGAGCCTGTCATACATATATCCCTTTAAAATGCCATTTTCAACAAGTATTGTTTTTTGAGCCTCTATACCTTCATCATCAAATCTGAAAGAGCCGCGCTTATTCGGCAGAGTTGCATCATCAATTACTGTGATAACAGGAGAGGCAACCATTTCCCCTATCTTTTTAGAATACACTGACAGCCCCTGCATTGCAAGGTCTGCCTCAAGTCCGTGTCCTATTGCCTCATGTATCATTGTGCCGCCGGCATCTGCTGAAAGAACTACAGGCATTCTTCCGCCTGGCGCAGGCCTTGCCTTTAGCATCATTACTGCCCTTTTTGCCGCTGTTTCTGCAACCTTCTCAATCGGGTTTTCATCAAACAACTCAAAGCCGATTAAACCGCCTATAGGCTCCTGTCCTGTCTGGATTATCTTTCCATCTGCAGCAACCACCTGAATCATTGCAGTAGTATAAACCCTCTCATCCTCTGTCAGAAAGCCATCTGTATTTCCTATTGTTACATTCTGGAGGGTGTCCCTGTATACGGCCATTACCTGTATGATTCTGCTGTCTATTCCTCTTGCAATGTCATTCGCCTTTTTTACAATCTGCACCTTTTTATCTGTATCAATGCTGTCAGGTCTTTTGATTATCCTGAAATCAATAGTCGGCTTCTTTTTTCTGATATCAATATCCGGCCAATCTTTCTTTTCCTTAACAGCAGCGCGGACAGTATCAGATAGCTTAAGAAGGGAATCATCAGACAGGTCATTTGTATAGGCATATACTGTTTTGCCATTAAATATAACCCTTAAACCAGCGCCGCAGTCAATGCCAGAGACAACCTTTTCAATCTTGTTGTCTTCAAGATGGATATAGGCAGGCTGTGTCCTTTCAATATATATATCTGCAAAGTCACCGCCGTTTTTAACAGCCTCTTTTAAGACCTTTTTTATTAAGTCTGCGTTTATTTGTTTCATATTTTTATTTAATCCCGCATACAAATGGGGCATTCGTTGTAGGGACATGCCATGGCATGTCCCTACGGCCTATCTTCCCTTTATCAATTCTTCTGCAATCTGCACTGCATTCAATGCAGCGCCCTTTCTTAGATTGTCTCCGACAATCCACATATTTATGCCATTTGGTATTGAC
>JAHFEP010000216.1 GCA_023248415.1 Nitrospirota bacterium | reverse complement strand
GCATTCTCAAGAAGCGCCATCTCGCCAAAGAAGTCGCCTTTTTCCATAATTGCAAGCACCACCTCAGCGCCCCTGATATTCTTTACAATCCTCACCTCGCCTGAAATGAGAATATACATGTGCTCTCCGGCTTCCCCTTCCCTGAATATTACTGAATCCTTTGGAAAATGCCTTTTGAATTTCTCAGAAACCCCTGCCAGATCTGTCATAGGCTGTCCCCCTTATTTAGTAGGATAACACCCTTAGTCCCCCTTTAATAAAGGGGGATATAGGGGGTTACTTAACCTTCATACTATTTCTTCCCATCATCTCCCTTACAGTTGGAAATGCATCTATGTTTGTATGCGGCAGAAAGAGCGCAGATACATACTCATCCATAAATGAGCGGGATACAGAAAGCTCTAAATATGTCATCCTCTTTGCAATAGCCTCTGCCTCTTTTCTCAGATGTCTTGATATAAGCGAAAGATAAGCGCCCATTACAGACGTATTTCCAAGAAACTTGAATTTATCAATAGGCAAATCAGGAAGCAGGCCAATAGTTATTGCCCTTTCAACATCAATATAATTCCCAAACCCGCCTGCAATCAATATCTTGCTTACATCATTAAATGTATAGCCAACCTCTTTCAATAATATTGCAAGACCAGCATATATAGCGCCTTTTGCACGGATAATGTTATCTATATCAGGCTCTGTTAGCACAATATCCTGCTCAAATCCTGCATCTTCCTTCCAGACAAGGACATACTCCGGCCCATTCTCTCCGCTCCTTACCCTCTTTGAGCCAATATCAATCTGAACCTTCCCGCGTAAGTCAACAACGCCAGATAAAAACATCTCTGCTATCGCATCAATCATCCCAGAGCCGCAAATGCCTGTTGGCTTTACATTGCCGATTACCTTGTAGCTTGCCTCGTATGTATTCCTGTCTATTGCCACCTGCTCAATAGCGCCATTCATTGCCCTCATGCCGAATTTCACACCTCCGCCTTCAAAGCATGGGCCGGCAGAGCAGGCTGCTGTAACAAACCACTCGCAGTTGCCGAGCACAACCTCTCCGTTTGTGCCGATATCAATAAAAAGCACAAGCTCTTTAGACCTGCAGATTCCGGAGGCAAGAACGCCAGCAGTAATATCACCGCCAACATAGCTTGCAATGCTTGGAAGGGAATAGAGAACTGCCTGTTCATTTACCTTTATTCCAAGGTCCTTTGCCTTTGTCAATGGAAATAGGTTTGCCACAGGGACATAGGGTTCTTCTCTTATATATTGCGGATTCACACCGTAAAAGAGGTGCGTCATTGTTGTATTGCCTGCTATAACAATATTATCTATCAGATTAAGGTCAATATTATTCTTCTTTGCAATGCCTTCTGTAAGGGTATTGACATTGGATATTACCAGATCCTTCATAACAGAAAGACCATTCTGCTTGCTTGTAGCATAAACAATCCTTGTTATTACATCATCGCCATACTTCATTTGCGGGTTATAGTTTGAGGCAATATCTATAATCCTGCCGTCAACCAAATCCACCAGATATACAACAACAGAGGTAGTGCCAACATCAACAGCGATGCCGTATCTTTTTTTTGTCAGATCACCCGGCTGGACATCAACTATCTCAACTGCCTCGCCATCCTCTAACAGGGTTACTGTAGCCTTCCAACCTTCTTCTCTTAATACTGTTGGAAGTCTCTTGATAACGGACAGGTCGCATAAAACGCCCTCCATATCATAATCAAGGTTCTCAAGTTCTCTTTTTAATCTCTCAAAATCGCTTGTGTGGTCTTCTAAGGTCGGTGGAGGAAGTTCAACATACACCTTCTTTGTGAGGGATTCAGCAAAACCATCGTGCCTGACAAGCTCTTTAAAATCCTTTCCCATTACACCTGTTGCAATCTTCTGGCCTGCCCTTATCCTTGACTCAATGGGAACATCAACAGTCATGCTGCTTTTTATCTTTGTCCTGCAGGCAAGGAGATAGCCCTTGTCTATCTCATCCTGTGTCAGATGGCCTGACTTTTCTGTCTCAAACTCGCCTTGTTTTACAATTACCCTGCACTTGCCGCATATACCCTCGCCGCCGCAGGGCGCATTGATGTGGACACCTGCGTGCTTTGCAGCATCAAGAAGGTTTGTCCCTGCATCAACCTCAATGGACTTGCCCTCTGGCTGAAAGTTTATCTTAAAACGCATCTAATTATACTCCTTGCAATTTTTTAGAATATTATCATTTTTATGCCCTAAAAGCAAGGAGGGTAAAAAGTTTGAAACAGGATAGCATCCTGCTTCAGGACATGCTGGTGTTATTCGGCAAATGAGTGGTCTTGCCCTTTACAAAGGAGATTTAAGCTTAGCTGGTCTAAAGGAGAGATTATCCTGAATTGCATCTATCTTTTCTTTTTGCTCATCTTTTTTTCAAGCGCCCTTCCGGTCTCCGCAAGCTCTGCTACAGTCACACCATCCAGTATCTCCATGAGCTTGTCCTGCGCCTCACGCCAAATAAGATGGACAGGGCATGTATCATCCCTGGGGCATTCGCCTTTTTTTATCAGGCACAGGTTCAGAAATATTTGGCCCTCTACTCCTTCAATGACATCCTTTAATGTTATCTTTGATGCCGGCCTTGCCAGTGTAAAGCCGCCTTTCACACCCCTGTGTGAACGGACAACCCCGCTCCTTACAAGAAGCTGCATCACCTTTGCAGCAAAGTGCCTCGGCACATCCTGCTTTTCGCTTATCTCACTGACAAAGGTTATCTTCCCCTCGGGTTGATTTGCAAGGTGAAGGGCTGCCCTTACACCATATTCCCCTGCCCTTGTTAATCGCATCATAATTAGTCACCTCAAATAGTAAATTGGATATTTTTATTCCAGTTTAATTATTTTAAGGAGCTATGTCAAGGGAAAAAAATGGTTTTTTAATACCCTCTCCTCTCTTCTTATCGGGAAGGGAAGGGATGATAAGAGAGAGGAGGAAGAGGGTAGCGAATCATTGCACAGTTCCTCTGTGCAATGATTCTAGGGGATAACACTTTTATTTTTGTATCATAGATAATTAAGACCTTTTATATCCTAAATAAAATCACTTGTCAAGTTTATTTTGTTTTTCAAAACAATATTTTCCACCAGCCTCTTACATCCCTGTCTTTTCCTTTACCACATCCATAACCTGCGGGGTAATCTCCTTTATTCCATTTTCTTTTGCATAGCTTATAATAGCCCTCTTTGCCATAGGCTGGACAAAAGACGGCACCTTCTTCAGCCTCTCCTCTGCATCCTGCGTCCATACGATTTCATCATCCCCTGATGGCTCTCTCCGCGCCATAAGACCCTTTGTCAATGTCAAGGGTTCAGGCGGCACAGCGCTGCCTCCAATACTTACACCCATCGCCCTGACAAGCTGGGTCTCCTGTGGATTTGTAAGCATGGCAATCTGGTTATTGCACTTTGAACAGCCAAATACAATGCTTACCGAACCCTCCTCAGGGGCATCTGCCTTTATAAACTTCATTGGTTCATCACAACTGACACATAGAAATTTCATCTCCTGCCTCCATCTAAGAATTCAATTACCCTTTCCCCTATTTTCATAAATGCCTTTGCAGAAGAAGAATCCTTATCTTCTGTTAAAAAGGCCTGCCCTTTATCCAGTGCCCGCGAGATTGAAGGGTCAAATGGGATTTTGCCTAAATAGGGTATGTTCATATATGCTGCCATATCTTTTACAGAACCATCAGGGAAAAGAGGCTCCTCAGCGCCGCAGCTCATGCATATATAACTCCCCATGTTCTCTATCAAACCGATTATCGGAGTATTCAGTTCCTTTACCATGCTGACAGACTTCATGACAACAAGTTCAGAGACCTCAGAAGGTATTGTTACCATTATTACCCCTGCCAAATCAGGAATCAGGTTAATTATGTCATTGAAGCGATTTGGCCCTGGCGGCAGGTCTATAAAAAGGATATCCAGTTCACCCCACGATACATCCGATAAAAACTCCCTGACTGCGCCAATCTCTGCTGTCCCAGCCCAGGCATGGGTGGATGATGGCCCATCCCATGTAAGAGCCGTTTCATCTAAGGGGAGAAGGTTGTCCATGGACATAACCTTTATCCCGTGATGCCCTATGGCTGGCAGTATTCCATCCTCAGAGGTAGTGATTGCTCTGCCCCTGACCCCTAACATCTTTGCAATGGATGGTCCATTGATGTCAGCATCAATAATGCCTACCCTGTATCCCCTCATGGCCAATACAGCAGACAGAGTTGCAGTTACTGCGCTCTTTCCAACACCGCCCTTGCCGCTCATTACAGCGATCTTATGAGTTATCTTATCCATGCGGGATTTAAGACGCCCCATCCGTTCAGTAACCTGAACAACTATATTTGAACCGCCGTCGCCGGCTATATCACTATACCTTTTCATTTTGTAACACCCCCTTCTACTACTTATTCCACTTTGCTTTCAAGATGACACTTATTCTTAGTTCTGTCATTCCCGAAGTGTTTAATCGGGAATCCGGTTTTAATAAAAACCATATCCCCGATAGAAGCACTCGGGGATGA
>JAHFEP010000074.1 GCA_023248415.1 Nitrospirota bacterium | reverse complement strand
ACTGTAATGTCCTCTCATCTACCTTTGCCTCAAGGAGTTTATTATGCTCTTTCAAAAAATCCTCAAACTCCTTAACCTTCAGGATATTCTTTGTTCTGACCAAAAGCTCTATAGAATCTACTGGCTTTGTGAGAAAATCTGCTGCGCCAACCTCAAGCCCCTTTATCCTTGAATCCTTGTCAGAAAGGGCAGTAACCATTATAACAGGTATATGCTGTGTTGCAGCATCCTCCTTCAGCCTTTTACACACCTCATAGCCGTCCATCTTTGGCATCATAATATCAAGGAGCATCAAATCTGGCAGAAAACCCTTTGCCTTTTTCAATCCCTCAAGACCGTCCCTTGCTGTCTCAAGGGTATAGCTGTGATTTCTGAACATGGCTGTAAAGAGCCTGATATTCATCTCCTCGTCATCAACTATTAGGAGTCTTTGTTTTTTATTCTCTTCCATAGCATTATCCTCCTGCCTCTGCCCTGCTGAAAGGCTGGTTAACTGGCATTGTAAAACTAAACTTTGCGCCTTTGCCTGTATCGCTTTCAACCCCTATCCTGCCGCCGTGAAACTCTACAAACCTCTTGCAGAGACTTAAGCCCAGACCTGTGCCCTCCTGCTTTTTTGTCAGATATGAGCCGACCTGCTGAAATGGCTGGAAAAGCTTTGTCTGGTCATCCTTTGAAATGCCGATGCCTGAGTCAGCAACAGAGATTTCAATGAAATCAGCTTCTTCATTTGCGTCATTGCGAGCGCCCGAAGGGTGCGCGGCAATCTGATAATCCTCCTCTTGTCCCCCTTTATTAAAGGGGGATGCAGGGGGATTAGGGATTGCTTCGGCTTCGCCCTGCGCCATTTGGTTCAGGGCTTCGCCTCGCAATGACAATTGTGAATACTTGCTCCGAACCTTTCTTGCGCTAACCTGCACAGTTCCACCTGCAGGAGAGTATCTGACAGCATTGCTCAAAAGATTAAACATAATCTGCTTCAGCCTCCTCTCATCAGCCTCTATTTCTATATCTGCATCTGGTTCTATATCAAGCATCATGTTTACATTGTGCTTTATTGCCTTTTCCTTGAGCATTGTCATTGATGCATGCAGCGCCTCCTCCAGCCTGAATCTGCTCAACTCAAGCTCTGTTTTCCCTGCCTCTACCTTTGAAAGGTCAAGGATATCATTTATAAGCCCGAGCAGGTGTTTGCCGCTTGTGTAAATATCACTTACATATTCCCGCTGCTCTTTATTCAGCTTTCCATAAAGCTCATCAATAATGACCTCTGAAAAGCCGAGTATTGAATTAAGCGGCGTTCTAAGCTCATGGCTCATGTTTGCAAGAAAATCTGTCTTTGCCCTGTTTGCAACCTCTGCCTGAAACCTTGACTCCTCTGCCTCTCTTTTTCTTAATTCAAGCTCATTATTAATTATTTGAAGCTCCTGATTTGCATCTTCAAACTCTTTAGTCCTTTTTTTGACCATTTCTTCAAGGCGCTCCGAGTATTCCTTAAGCCTTGTTTGCGCCTCTTTGCGTTCGGTTATGTCCCTAAAAATCCCCATTAGATATGTCTTCCCGGCCAATGTTATTGAAGAGGAGTTGATGTCAGCATAAAAAACAGATCCGTCCTTCCTTTTTACTGGAATATCTTTAGCCAGAGTAAACTCTTTCCTTGACTGTCTCTCAAACTGATCAATTACATAAGGCAGGTCTTTTTCAGGGTGGATATCAAGAACCTCTAATGTTTTAATCTCTTCAAGGCTATAACCGAGCATCTGGCCAATCGTTTTATTGCCCTCACAGAATTTTTTGTTTTCAATATCCGCTAAGAGTATCCCATCGTTTGCATTGTCAAAAAGCGCTCTGAATCTTTGCTCTGATTCTTCTATCGCCTTCTCTGCCTTTTTCTTTTCAGTTATATCCTCCATAATATGAATAGAATAAACAGGCTTTCCCTTTTCATCCAATATTGGATATGACCTTGCATTAAATATCCTGCCAATAGATGGCACATCAACCTCTGCAACCTTTTCTCCTTTTGATTCTATTGCATTCAAACAGGTCTTAAAGGGCTCCTTCATCTTTGGAAAGACCTCATAATAAAGCCTTCCAATAATATCGCTAAATGGCATTCCTGAAATCTTCTGGTATGCCTTATTTGCCCTGATAAGCCTGAAATTCCTGTCATGGAGAAAGACGGGAGCCGCTATTGAGTCAAAGGTATCCTCCCATTCCTTCTTTGCAAATTCTAATTGCATCTGTTTTTTCTCAAGCTCAGCAAGCCTCTCTCTGCGCTCCTCCTCTGCCTTCTTTCGCTCGGTTATATCCCTTACAATCCCTATTGCATGCCATTTGCCTTTCAGCTTTACTGCGGACAAAGAAAGTTCTATGGGAAATTCAGTTCCGTTTTTTCGGATGGCAGACAGCTCAATCGTCCTGCCGATAGCCGAACCCTCTCCTGTTTCCCTGAAATGCTTAAACCCCTTTTTATAGGCTTTATAGTATCGCTCAGGCGCAATGAACAGATGCAGTTCTCTGCCTGCAACCTCTTGTGCAGAATAGCCGAATATATCTTCAGCAGCCCTGTTCCAGTGAGAAATATTGCCATCGCAGTTTAGCAGGATAACTGCATCCTTTGCAGACTCGCATAGGGCGGCGAATTTTCCCTCAGATTCCTTTAATGCAGTTTCTTCTGCCTCACTCAGTCTCTTTCCAATGTTAACGACATTTCGTTTCATTCCTGCCGCCTACTTTTCGCCAATATGCTTTTTTATAATTTCAGGCAATTGACGGGTATCTATGGGTTTAGAAATATAATCATCAAACCCTGCCTTTAGCATCCTTTCCCTGTCCCCGACCATGGCAAAGGATGTAAAGGCAATGACCTTTATATTTTTTGTTTCTGGAGAGCCTTTCAGTGCCTTTATTGTGTCAAAGCCGTCCATAACAGGCATTTGTATATCAAGGAGGATTAAATCAGGCAGATGCTCTTTTGCCTTTTTTACCCCTTCTTCTCCGTTTTCTGCCTCAATAATCTCGTAGCTGTGGTATCTCAGTACATCCCTTATCAGCTTGCGATTCTTGTCATTGTCTTCAATTACGAGAATCTTCTTTGCCATGACATTGCCCTATAAGGATATTCAGTTTTTCAGAAACTTTGTGGTTCTTGTAACCCGCCTCTGGGTACGAAAATGTAGGATATTAAGAAGCGCAAATAGTCAGCAATATTGTAAGTTTATCAAATATTTTCAATCTGTCAACTTTTATAATTTGCCTGAAAGACATTGAAATTCCAAATAGATATATGTTGGATTTTTATTAATTGACTAAGGGTTGTTTTTAAAGATATAATAATACAATAAGTTTTCGCTGGGGGAGCCGAAATGGCTGAGAGCCAACACACCTGTTTCATAGGTGTGGGGGCAACCCTTTGAACCTGAACTGGATAATACCAGCGGAGGGAAGCGGCGGAAGATTTGTAATCTTTAAAAGCCGTAGACCATGCTGGTTTACGGCTTTTTGTTTTTATATTATGCAAACAACAGAAAACATAATCAACATTGAAGAGATTGATGCACTCATCAAATCGCAGGAGCAGCCTGACCTTGCTTACATCAGAGAGATACTGAAAAAGGCAGAAAACTTATCAGGCCTTACAGAAAAAGAGGCAGCAGCGCTATTAAATACCAATGCTCCTGATTTACTATCAGAGCTTTTCAAAACCTCTGCGATTGTAAAAGAAAGGGTCTATGGCAAAAGGATTGTCCTGTTTGCACCCTTGTATCTTTCCAATGAATGCACTAATAACTGCCTTTATTGCGGATTCAGAAGAGACAATAAAGATGCAAGGAGAAAAACGCTGACAATAAATGAGGCAGTGGGAGAAGCGCAATTCCTTGCACAGAAGGGATATAAAAGGCTCTTACTGGTTTCTGGAGAGGATATAAAAAGCTCAAATATTGATTATCTCATTACAGTCATCAATGCCATATATGAAAATACAGATATCAGGATACTTCACATAAATGCGCCTCCAATGAAGACAGAGGATTTCAGGAGATTAAAAGAAACAGGCGTTGGCGTGTATCAGTCCTTTCAGGAGACATATCATTCTGAAACTTACAGAAAGATGCACCCGTCAGGCATGAAAAAGGATTATGACTTCAGGCTCTCAACAATGGACAGGGCAATTGAGGCTGGCTTTGATGATATTGGCATGGGCACACTCTTGGGTTTATATGATTTTCGCTTTGAGGCGCTTGCGCTTATTCAGCATGCAAGGTATCTTGAACAAAGATTCGGCTTTGGGCCTCACACAGTATCTGTGCCAAGATTACAGCCTGCATCAGGCGCTGTTATAAATGATGCGCCATATCCAGTATCTGATACAGACTTTAAGAAGATTGTTGCTGTATACAGGCTTGCAATGCCTTATGTTGGAATTGTAATCTCAACAAGGGAGCCAAAGGAATTAAGAAATGAGATAATAAAAATCGGCGCATCTCAGATTAGCGCTGGCTCAAGAACAAATCCTGGGGGATATACAACTACAAACACCGAACACCGAACACCGAACTCTGAGGAGCAGTTTGAAACAGAAGACCACCGCACGCTTGACGAGATGATTCAGGTTGTCAGTAACAGCGGCAATTTTCCAAGTCTCTGCACTGCCTGCTATAGAAGGAACAGGACTGGCAAGGATTTTAGAATCTTGGCTGATAAAGGCGATATGCAAAGATACTGCCTTCCAAATGCCCTTCTCACATTTCAGGAGTATCTGATTGATTATGCCTCTGATGAAACAAAAAATATTGGGCAGAAGATGATTGATGACGCAGCGCCTAAGGTTGAGCAAAGGGATTTTAGAGAGAGGCTGGAGAGGATAAAGAAAGGGGAAAGGGATATCTATTATTAATGCAGATAATCATCAACGGCGAAAAAAGGACAATCAATGACGACACAACCATTGCTGGCCTCTTAAAAGAGTTAAAGATTGATTCCCAAAGGGTGGCAGTGGAATTAAATATGAGTATTATTGATAAGGCAGATTATTCAAGGACAATCTTAAAGGATAGTGATAAACTTGAGATTGTAAGCTTTATAGGAGGAGGAGCAAGTTGGACGATAAATTAATAATCGCTGGAATAGAGTTTAAGTCCCGCCTGTGGGTTGGCACAGGAAAGTATAAGAATTTTGAGGAGACAAAAAAGGCAGTAGAGGCATCAGGCGCAGATGTTGTTACTGTTGCAGTAAGGCGGGTGAATATCACAGACAGAAACAAGGAGAACCTTTTGGATTATATTGACCCAAAAAAATACAAGATACTGCCGAATACAGCAGGCTGCTACACAGCAGAGGATGCAATAAGGACAGCAAGGCTTGCAAGAACAGCAGGGGTATCGGATATGGTAAAGCTTGAGGTGATTGGCGATGAGAAGACACTTTTTCCTGATAATGAGGCGCTCCTTGAGGCAGCAAAGGTTTTAGTGAAGGAGGGATTTATTGTTTTTCCATATACAAATGATGACCCAATAATGGCAAGGAAATTACAGGATATAGGCTGTGCAGCAGTAATGCCATTGGCAGCTCCTATTGGCTCAGGACTCGGCATAAGGAATCCGTATAATATAAAGATTATCCTTGAGACAGTTAAAATCCCTGTTGTTGTTGATGCAGGCGTTGGAACAGCCTCTGATGCTGCTATTGCAATGGAGCTCGGATGTGATGCAGTTTTAATGAACACAGGCATTGCAGGAGCAAAAGACCCGATTAAAATGGCAGAGGCAATGAAATATGCAATATTAGCAGGAAGGCTTGCATATAAGGCTGGCAGGATGCCTATGAAGTTATATGCATCTGCAAGCAGTCCATTGGAAGGAAAGATAGGTGGCTAAGCCTTTATTCAGATTGTATCTGATAACAGACCGCAATCAGATACATCGTGAGCTTGTCGAATTGACAGGAGGCAGGGATTCAATAGATGTTGTTAAAGAGGCATTGCAAGGCGGTGTAACGGCAGTTCAATTAAGGGAAAAGGATTTGCCAATAAGAGAGCTGCTAAAACTTGCAGAGGATATGCGTAAGATAACAAAAGATTCAGGGGCAATGCTCTTTATAAATGGAAGGATAGATGTTGCAATGGCAGTTGGAGCAGACGGCATACACCTTGGGCAAACAGATTTGCCTGTTGATGTTGTAAGAAAGATTGTTGGCAACCGTTTTATGATTGGAGTATCAACGCATAATTTGAAAGAGGCAAAAGAGGCAGAAGAAAAAGGTGCAGATTTTATTACCTTTGGCCCTGTTTATGAGACACCTGCTAAGCTAAAATATGGGAAACCAGTTGGGGTTAATGCACTAAAAGAGATAAAAAATGGGATTTCAATACCTGTTTATGCCATTGGTGGGATAAAAAGTGGTGATATCAAGCCAATTTTAGCAACTGGGGCAAATGGGGTGGCAGTAATATCAGCAATAATAGGGGCAAAAGAGCCAAAAAAAGCGGCAGAGGAAATAATCAGGAGCATACAATGACACAAATCTTAGAAGCAAGAAAAGGTAATATAACAAAAGAAATGACAGAGGTCGCAGAAGCAGAAGGCCTTGCACCTGAGGAAATACGAAATGGTATTTCTAAAGGCAATATTGTCATCTGTAAGAACAAGGTTCACAATATCAAACCCCTCGGCATTGGCAAAGGTCTCCGCACAAAGATAAATGCAAATATCGGGACATCAAAGGACTACAATAATATTGAAAGAGAGATAGAAAAGCTAAGGGTCGCTATAGAAGCTGGTGCAGATGCAGTCATGGACCTAAGCACAGGCGGTGATATAAAGGCAATCCGCGCCCAGATATTGAAGAACTCATCTGTTGCAATCGGCACAGTGCCAATATATCAGGCAATGGTTGAGGCAGGCGAGAAACACGGAAACATTGCAAAGATGACAGAGGATGATTTATTTGGTATTATTGAAGAGCAGGCAGAGGAAGGCGTGGACTTTATTACAGTCCACTGTGGCGTAACATTAAAGACCTTGCAGGTTTTAAAAGGCGAGGGAAGATACCTTGACATTGTAAGCAGGGGAGGCGCGCTGCTTGTTGAATGGATGATATATAATGGGAAGGAAAACCCATTATATAAAGACTATGGAAGGCTGCTTGAGATTGCAAAGAAATACGATTTGGTATTATCATTGGGCGATGGCTTAAGGCCCGGCTGTCTGGCAGATGCAACAGACAGGGCGCAGATAAATGAGCTTATAACACTCGGCGAGCTTACAGAACTTGCATGGAAAGATGGTGTTCAGGTTATGATAGAAGGCCCTGGACATGTTCCAATTAATCAGGTAGTGACAAATGTTAAAATACAAAAGGAGCTATGCAAAGGCGCGCCGTTTTATGTACTGGGGCCGCTTGTAACAGACATTGCGCCTGGGTATGACCATATTACATCTGCCATTGGCGGCGCAATTGCTGCATCTGCTGGCGCGGATTTTCTTTGCTATGTAACACCGTCAGAGCATCTGCGCCTGCCGACGGTTGAGGATGTTAAGGAAGGGGTTATTGCATCAAAGATTGCTGCGCATGCAGCAGATATTGCCAAAGGCGTAAAGGGCGCTATTCAAAAGGATATTGAGATGGCTAAAGCAAGAAAGAGACTGGACTGGGAGGCACAGATTAATCTGTCAATTGACCCTGAAAAATCAAGAAGGCTGAGAACAGAGGGAAGGCCGTCTGATGATACAGTATGCTCTATGTGCGGCGAATACTGCGCTATAAAGGTGGTAAATGAATATCTTAAAAAATAGATTTTTTATTTCAGCATCTGCTTTTATCCTATTTACCTTTAGCCTTTTGCCAATTGCCTTTAGCCTTGACTCATCTATTAAAACCTCTTTCAAACCAGAAAAGATAAAACAGGGCGATATTCTTCTTGTAACAGTAAAGGCAAATCCTGGAAAATATGAAATCTCAGGGACATTCTTAGACAAGCCTGTCTATTTCTATACTGATTTAAATAAAAACAGCTATGCAGCATTAATTGGCATTGATATGAACACAGAGCCAAATTTATATACGCTCTCACTCGTCTTTGAAGATGAAAAAGGCAAGAAGGTAAAAAAGAACTATAAAATTAAAGTAAGGCCTACGAAGTTTGGGGTACAGAGATTGACCCTTCCAAAGGAAATGGTTGAGCTTGATGAGGAGACATTAAAAAGGGTAAGGCTTGAGCAGGAGAAGATTGGGAAGGTATGGAATATTTTTACAGAAAAATATCTCTGGGAGGGAAATTTTATTTCACCTGCTGAGGGAGAGCTATCAAGCAACTTTGGTTTAAGAAGAATAATTAATGGCGAGCCGAGGAACTCTCATAACGGCATTGACTTTGCCGCGCCAGAGGGCGCGTCTGTTTATGCGCCAAATCACGGCAAGGCAGTCTTTATTGATGAACTCTTTTTCAGCGGCAAGAGCTTAATTATTGACCACGGCTTTGGCCTCTTTACAATGTATTTTCATCTTTCAGAGATTCTTGTTAATGACGGAGAGGAGATTAAAAAGGGACAGCTTATTGCCAAGGTTGGAAAAAGCGGAAGGGCAACAGGCCCGCACCTGCACTGGGGCATGCGGCTCAACGGGGCAAGGGTAAACCCCATCTCCATTGTAAACCTGCCGCTGGAGTAATGCCCTCTGATTGCTCGCAAATTTATAAAACCTATTCTATGTAACATCTTAAAAATAGACATGGCGGACGTCATTGCGAGTGAAACGAAGCAATCTCGCCTTTTCTGAGAAGATTGCCACGCACCCTTTGGGCGCTCGCAATGACAGTCAAATCAAAAACTTTCAAAATCCATATCTTTTTTGCATCATAGCAATACTTGTTTTTAACCATTGCTTCTGCTATAATGTATATATACATCATAAGGAGAAATAACGATGAAAAGAACACAAATCTATATAGATGAAAAAACTTATAGTCATCTTGCAAAGGAGAGCAGAATAAAAGGTGTTAGCGTCTCTGAAATTATAAGAGAAAGTGTTAAGAATAAATTAAGCAAAAGGGCAGAGAGAATTCTCAGGTCAGCAGAAAAGGTTTATGGTCTATGGAAGGATAGGAAATTGGATGTAGATGCCTATATAAAAAATCTCAGAAAAGACAGGAAATTATGGTAGTTATTGATACAGATATCATTATCTGGATATTAAGGGGTAATAAAGACATTGAGGAATTATTCAAGAAGGTTGTTAATGAGACAGATGGTTATATTTTTATTACGCCCATTCAGATAGCAGAGATTTATGCTGGTATAAGGCAAAAGGAGAGGCCGGATGCTGAAAATTTTATAGAATCTCTCAGTGTTATTGATATTAACAAGAGTATAGGAAGGCTTGCCGGAGACTTCATTAACAGATATGGAAAAACGCACAATGTAACAATGTCTGATGCCATGATAGCAGCATCCGCAAAGCTAAATCTCTTTAAGCTATGGACGCTTAATAAAAGGCATTACCCTATGTTTACTGAAAAAGAATTCTTTCAACCTGCTTGACACATCTTACAGCGTAAGAATGATTTATAAAAATTGAGCTTGTAAAGTGTTTTTAAATCTGATATAAAAACCTATTGTAAGGCAATGAAAGCATTTTTGTTAAAGCTATAGGCCCGAGAGGAGATGTTTATAAATGATACGGTTAGAACTTAAAAATGGTCTTTTTGTATTTGCTCTGATTTTTATTGTAATATTGTCTGCCTCCTGTTCAAAGGCAGTGAAGCCTTCAGAGGACATTGTAA
Source organism: Nitrospirota bacterium (assembly GCA_023248415.1). Lineage (GTDB taxonomy): Bacteria > Nitrospirota > CAKKRA01 > 9FT-COMBO-42-15 > 9FT-COMBO-42-15 > 9FT-COMBO-42-15. The sequence goes on along the minus strand of JAHFEP010000074.1, from coordinate 2,846 downwards.
GGATAAAGGCTATATTAAATGCTGTCACAAAGCTGCAGGACAAGTATAAAGGAAAGGACTTTGGTGATTTTATGGCCATTGTCTCTCCAAAGTATAATGCCTCTTTTAAAAATGCTGTTGAAAAATCAATGACAGAGTTTGATGAGATTGACCTGGCAATTTATGTTGATAGGATTGACATGGATAAAGACAGCACAAGGGTAAACCTCCACTGGGAAGGGACATGGAAAAAAATGGGAAAACCAATAAACAATAATGGCAATTCCGTCTTTACCTTTTCAAATGAAGCAGAGCCAAAGCTGACCGGCATTGCAGGCAGCAATCCCTTTGAGCTTTATTCCATCAGCAATATCCCTGCCTCAGATAAACCCTGAGCAGTGTGAGGAAAAAGTATCGGGAAAGCATTTTCCATCAGGTAAGCTACTCTATAGACTTGTAAAAATATGCACAAACTCAAACTAAATGATCTTCTTAGATACGCATTTTCTGGTGGTGTTGATCTTCTTACTTTAGTCTTCATTTATCCTTCAGCCTTCTGTTTCTTCAAGAGCAATGATAAAGTTGTTGACATAACACTCTTGAATATTGTTGCTCTCATAGTAGGCAGTCTCATATATTCACTTCATCGGGCAGTAATCTTTCCGATATGCTATAGAATTGTTTTGATAATCCTATGCACATCCCTCTTTAAAAAGTATAAATTTGAATGGGAAATGTTGATTCTTTGGGTACCCACAAGATTAGAACTTAGACTTGATACTGAGAGATGGCAACGAAGAAAAAATGAAAAATCGCTCCAAGCTGAACTCACTGAATGGGGGTCGCAAATTCACTTTCTTTACACAACTTCTTGGGCAATATTCGGTGCCATAATAATTGGCAATTACTTGCCAGAGGAGACCACAAAGAACATTAATAATATCGCCTATCAAATTATTCTTTGAGCGAACTGCCTAATACTCCTACCTTCAATTATAATAACTCACTTGCGATCTCAACTATATAGTGAGGGGGCTGCGCAAATAGAAAAAAAGAATTGGGATTAAATCTAAAAAAGACGCTTTGCAAATGGTAAAAATCATAGGATGTTTTCTATATGGTACAATAATTAAGAATAGAATATGAGGTAATCAGCAGGAAAAAATTCCTGGGACAGTTTAAATAGTGACGAATGCTGTTTGTGGTATTGAAAAAGTAAGAGAGGACGATAAGAAGATAGGAAAGAAGGTAGATTTAATCATAGGCAAGGCAGAGGAGTAAAATATATAATTTAAGTTTGCCACCATGCTGCCATAGAGGAGAGCTAAAAAGTTTAAGGAAATGTAAATTGGGGTAAATTAATGGAAAGAGACTTATTTCAAATTAATCTTGATAATATACAATTCAGCGATATAGAACAATTTACTGGCATTGAAAGGCCTGAAAATGAAAGGCCAAAAGAAGGTGTCCGTTTAGACTTTAAAAAAGAAATTTCTGACAAGATAGGAGATACTGTTACGGCTTTTGCTAATACTTACGGAGGACTCATTATATTAGGAGTAAAATCCGATAAAAATAAACAGAACATACCTGTTGAAATATCCGGAATACAAGGAACAAAAGATATTAAACCAACCATTGTGAACAAGATTCTAAGCACTGTATATCCAAGACCCTCTTTTTCCGTAGGTGTGGCAATACATGATGAAAAGCCTGATCATGTAGTTGTCGTAATTAGAGTTTATGAAAGCCGCATAGCTCCACATATGTATATTGCAGGGCAAAGTAATAAAATATCTGTGAGAGTTGAGGATGAAAACCGTTATGCTTCTTTGCAAGAAATAGAAACTTTGTTTGAAAGAAGGAAAAGGTTGGCTTCTAAGGACTTTCTAACTCAAAACCTTTCTGATTTATATGTCTCTTGGAAGCAAAATGGACAAGAGTCAAGAAGTGGAAATCATCATAAAATATCTCTGATACCATTTGATAATTTTGGAATTCGTTTGGATCGCAATTCAGAGCGAGAATTCAGTAATTTTATCAGAACAAGTTTTAGAAAAGATAAAAGTATTGATACCGATAGTCACCATGCAGAATACTATCAAATAGAAGCTCGTAATAGGGAAAGAGATTACCATAGAATCTGGCGGTTATACACCTCTGGTGCTTTAGAATTTGTATCTCAAGTAGGCAATGGAACGCCGAGGCAAGAAAATCTTGGCGATATGATTGTTGATACAATCTCTATCATAGAGGTTTATAAAACTCTTCTTAAAGAAAAAGGGGGTTTTGGAAAAAGTTATCTTCAGCATGAAATTTCAATCGTAGAAAACACAACACTTTTGCCCAAAATGCCTTCTTCTACGGATGATGATTGCGATTATGATACTATGAATGGCATTTCTCTTAAAAAGGATACCGTAAATAAATATGTTGGTCCCAATAAGCATGTAATAAGTAGAGAGTTGGACTTTTCCACTATTGATGACCCAGAAGAAATGATTGCTGATTTTTTTTTAGAGCACTTAAGAATGTTATTTCAAGGAAGCATAGACTATGAGAAGCTATTAGAAAATGTTAAAGGATTGAGGAAATTAGTATTGAAACCGAATTAAAGGAAGAACGGTCTGATGTTGTTCGCGTCGTCCTTGCCTTCCTTTCTGAGCGGATGGTTGAACTGAACAAAGCAAGGAATGAAGAAATTAAGATTATAATCGCTTGAGGCAATAAAAATGCCAGAAATTATTAACTACCATCTCCTCTCCCTCCCAATAATCGGTGCGTTCATCGGATGGGCCACAAACTATATTGCAATAAAGCTGCTCTTCTGGCCGCAGAGGCCTTACAAATTCCTTGGAATAAAGATT
>JAHFEP010000215.1 GCA_023248415.1 Nitrospirota bacterium | reverse complement strand
TTTTAGTTTATCCTTTAATTTACTGCCTTTGCTTACGTCTAAAAATATATTTATAAATACAGGATTTAAGCGGGTAGTTTCTCTTTGGCGCTTTGTGTGGCATGAAAGAAGGTCGATGTCCTTATATGTTTTGTCTCTTTCTGCTGTGTAAAGCGTGAAGTAATCCTTTGCAATATCTTCCTCTATGTGTATTTTATTGTTTGCAATATTGGTATAAACATACCCTTTATTTAATTCCTCAATCTCTGCGTAATGCTGTGTTTCAGGCATCCTTAAAATCCTGCCGACTGTCTGAATTGAGAAATTTGCTGAATGCCATTCCCTGAACAGAACAAGTATGTATGCCCTTGGGCAATCCCAGCCTAATGCTATTGCCTGTTTGAATATAAGCACTTCCGCTTCATTATCATTTTTAGAAATATTTTCAAGGTTGCGTTTGTCCTCTGAAAGATATATTGCCAGTTTTCCGTTATCAGTATTTATTCTAAATTCCTTGTTCAATAAATCTTCTATTTCCTCCTTCTTGTCTTCAAAATCCATACTGCTTCTGTCAGAAAGTTGAATCAGAAGCAATGGGTTTATATCCTCTTTCCCAAGTACTTCAAAATGTTTTTTTAATTCTTTTCTCTTTGCAATTGCCTGCTCCAAGATAAATACATCACTGCCTTTCCCTTCCAATTTTTCTTCTTTCAATGCAGGGTTGATCGCCACCTCTTTTTTAATCATTCCTTCTGTCTTTACATCTTCAAATTCAACTACCACTATATAATCAGAGGTCATATGCGGGGTTGCAGAAACCTCAAGGGTAATCTTAGGCTTCATTATTTCAACCAGCCCTTTTGTGTTTTCTGCGCTTGCGGTATGGTGGCTTTCGTCAATGATGAGAATTATTTCTCTGCCTTCCTCCAATGTGTTCTCAACTATTGAAGTCAGATTAAAATCATTTTCATTTTCACGGACAAAAACATTGTCTTTTTTATTTATGCTTTCCCAGTTAAGGAAAAGGATTTCATTCTCTCCAATCTTCTTATCCGTAAGGTCTTCTATGTTTGAGCATTGAAGCGTGCGGGTATTCCTGTAATAATTTTCCAGTTTTTCCTTGCTTTGATTGTGCAGTTTGCGGGGCGCAGCCCATATAAAAGAAAAGGCCTTGCCGTCTTTTCTGTTTTCAACAAGATGGGCAAGAAACTCAGCCATCATTATTGTCTTGCCGGAACCCGTAGGCGCTTTGAATATACAGGTTTTAGGGTCAGAACGCTCCAAAAGCTCGTTCACCTGTCTTACAAGTTTATCAACGGCTTCTTCCTGGTATTTTAAAGTTTTATGCATAGTATTCTTGCAACCTAAAGGTTGCGGCTACAAATTTTACCATTTCTCAAAATCGTATATTGTTGAACCCTTAAATGGATATTCCTTCCAATTATCAATCAATCTCTTTCTTAGAGGGTTTCCCAGGATATAATAAACCATCTTCTTAATATCCTCATCTTTGCGGAGGATGTGGTCATAAAAATCCTTCTGCCAACTAATGCCAGCCATATTCTTAGAAAACCAGTAACCGCTTCTCTGTTTAAAATCCTTCATAAATCTCAAAAGATTAGAGTCATCAGTATTACCCTGAATCAAGAAATGACAATGGTCTGGCATAAAGAGATAGACATGTGCATCACATTTCCATTGTTTCAATGAATCAATAAATATTTGGGACATTGAATGAAAAACCTTTGCCCCATTAAATACTGGTGTTCTATCAGCAACACCTGCTGTAAAAGATACGATAATCCTGCCCAAATATAATGCTGGTGATAGGCGATGTTTCTGCTCTCGTATAGATGCCATAAATCCAATTTCATTACTTTGGTAGCCGCAGGCTTTAGCCTGCGTTTTTTCGCAACCTAAAGGTTGCGGCTACATTTTGTTATGCACGGTTTATCTAAAAATCCTCCTATAAACCTTTAAGAGTGCCGCTGGTATTGAACAAAGCGTAATCTTATTTCCCAAATCCTCAAAATCTTCTCTAAAATCGTCGCCTTCAAGAGAAAAGACATAAACTGAAACAGGCAGTTTCAATCTGCCTATCTCCTTTTTGAATGCGTCAATCTGCATTTCATCAAAGAGGATTGCCAGATATTTTTCCTTGTTTTTGAATATGCGGTATTGCTTTTTGTTTACCACCTCTTCAAATGTATTTTCTTTAATGCAAAGCATTTCAACTGATTTGTCTGTAAGCAATTTCTTATTCCTGTGCGTCGGCTCTGAGCTGACAAAAGATGTCTTGAAGTATTTAAGATTACCTCCAAGACCTGCAACCTTTTCACTCCTTGAATTTTTGTATCCTTTGATAACCTTTTGAAGTCGCGGATAGCAAACATCTGTGCAGATATTATTTTCATTATTTGTGCAAAGGATAAATTGGCGGTTGCCATTATCCTCTGCATTGTGCCTTAAAATAGCATGTCCAGTAGTACCTGACCCACCCATGAAATCAAGGATAATTGCATTTTCATTCGTTGTGTGTGTTATCAAAAATTTAATCAGAGCGGTCGGTTTTGGGTTTTGAAACACATCCTTAATTCCAAATATCTCCTTTAGTTCATTCGTAGCATCCCCTGTGGTTGCCATATCATACAAAATGCTTCTCTCCTTAATTCTCTTTACACTTCCTTCTGAATAATAAACTTTTTCATATGGAATCCACCCCCCATTTTTCTTTTCCCAGAAAATGAGATCCTTTTCAATCAAATCTTCCATCCTATTTTTGCCGACTCTCCATCGGCCTTCCCTTCCATCAGGCGTTTTAGGATAAATATTAGTATTATCCGGCGACTTGATTGAAAAGTACATCTTTGGACGATCTTCCCGTCGGGCACCACTACCCCACTTTGCAAGCTTTACTGCTGAAAACTTTCCTCTTTCATCTTCTTTATTAAATTTTCCCTCATTTACAGAAACAATCTCATCCTTCCACTGAAATTCTTTAGACCGTGCATAAACTACTAAATACTCATGCTCTGTTACAAAATAAGTATCGGTTTGCCCGCCTCCTTCTTTCTTCCGCCAAATAAATGTTCCAACAAAATTGTTTTCTCCAAAAATATCATCCATGAGCAACCGCAATTTTGCCATTTCATTTTCATCAACAGAAATAAAAATAATGCCAGACTGTTTCAATACGTTTTTGGCAAGCCGCAGTCGTTTATTCATAAACGAAAGCCACTTACTATGGCGATAGCCGTCTTCTTTATCAACATATCTATCATTAAAAATAAAATCCCTATTCCCCGTATTATACGGCGGGTCTATGTAGATTACATCAATGCTTTTAGGGTGGGTGTAATTGAGGACCGAAAGGGCGTGGTAGTTGTCGCCTTCAATCAGGATATTTACAGGCTTATCCGCATCTGTAATTATTTCCCTCTTTCTATCCTCAACAAGCACAGGCAGTTTCCCTTCTGCATCTGCTTCAAACCTCTCTTTTGTCTTTTCCTCTTCCCAGACAATCCCGTATTTCTTGCGCTTCTTTAGCCGCTTTATTTCCTGAATTAAATCTTCTTTAGCCCAGGTTTGATAATTATTTCTACTCATGTTCTATGTAAAATCTCTCTCGTTAAAACTCAAAAATCGTCTTTAGTGATAATACTATGGCCAACAACAATCCCTAAAATTTTGCCGTGTAAATCTAAGACTTTCATGGTACATTTTCAAGATAAATCTTGATTTATCGCAGGATTAATGATTATCTTAAGTGGTACTGTCATTAAGTCATCAAGAACCTATTCATAATCGGTGGGATTGGATATGTCGTCTCTGAACAAAAATTGAAATTATCCAATGGTTCTTTAATTTAGAATAATTTTCCCAAGAGGGGGCGAATAAGGATAAAGGTAACATCCATTGTTATTGACTTTGATGGCACGATCTGCGAGCATAAGTTTCCAGATATAGGCGAGCCTATGCCCGGCGTGAAGGAGGCGTTCGAGACCCTGAAAAAATCGGGGTTTCGAGTTATCGTTCACACCTGCAGAACGGCATCCTACTGGAAAGACGTCCTCCCCGGCAATCAGGTAAAATTAGTTGGGGGATTTATGAAATATCACAAGCTGCCTTACGATGTTATATGGACGCAAGATAAACCTATCGGTATTGCCTATATTGATGACAAGGCAATACGGTTTGACAATAACTGGAAAGATATTGCAGGGCATATTCAAAATTACATAAACAAGATAGTAGAGGGCTAATGAAAAACAAGGACTGGAATCTAAATAAATGGATTTTTGTTCTAAAAATATTGAAAAAGGCTGCGGCAATTTTAATTTTCCGAATTGTATTATACCTTGTAAGTATAGGCATGCTTGAGACATATTCCTGTCCCACTTTTAAATAGTATCATTTTGGTACGATAATTGAGAATAATTATTCTCCAATAATTTGCGAAAGGGAAATGAATGAATAAAGACATTGAAAATCTGAAAAAAGCAATGCAAAAGAAGGATCTTGCTATTGAAAGATACAGCGATCAGATTAAGGTGTTGGGTGATCCAAAAATCAATGCATTGCTCGAAGGTATCTTGCATAATGAGATACGGCATAAGGGGGAA
>JAHFEP010000214.1:3169-4605 GCA_023248415.1 Nitrospirota bacterium | reverse complement strand
TTGAGGGAGAGATTGTAAAATCAGGGGATAAAAAAGACTCATGGTCGCCATTCAGGCCAAGCACGGCTGAAGAAAAGGAAATCTTTCAGAAGATAATTGATGAACTCCACAGCAGGTTTGTTAGTGTGATATTTGAGCAGAGGAAAAATCTTCTGACAAGAGAAGATATCAAGAGGCTTGCAGATGGCAGGGTTTATACAGCAGAGCAGGCATATAAGGCAAAGCTTATAGACAAAATTGGGTATCTTGATGATGCAATAGAAGAGATGAAAAAGAGCCTCAACATCAAAGAGGCAAAGATAATCAGATATTACAGGCCGGGCACATACAAGCCGACTGTCTACTCCTCCTATCCAGAAGGTTCAGAAGGAATCAACCTCTCCCTTTCAATAAACAACCTTTCATCATTTCAGGGTATAAAGTTCATGTACCTCTATCTGCCTTAAAGACTGGCTTGATTATCAACCTTTCAACAAAATTTCTCTTAGTCTTGCTGCATATCTCGTGCCTTCTTCGTCATCTGTCAATATCTCTATCTCCTCTGGCTTAGAGACTCCGAGTCCGAGCTCAACAGCCCTTGCAATCTGTTCCTGTTCAAAGATTTTTCTTTCCATTATTGCTTTATTGCTTCCAAGCTCTTTTAAAATCGCAAGGCCGACTGCATCTATTGCAATCCTGTCTGTGCCTGCAATTATTGCATCCGCCTTTTTTCTTGTTCCCCTTGCAGGACCGCCGTCTACAAATGCCTCTATTGCATCAAGGAGTATCAAGGAAGGATTGTATGCCTGATTTATCTCTGCAATCATCTTCCTCATGCTGCGGAAGGATGTGTGAAACTCTGTCATATTCTTTTTATGTGTAACGCCAACAGAAAGCTTTAATGACATGGTAAATACACCGCCGTATCTGTGCGTCTTTAAACAGCAGGTTGAAACAATGCACTCTGAATCAAGGACAGGCTTTGCAACATAGAAGCCGTCGTTCCAGTTGCTATCTTTTGGTTTTATCTTTACCCACTGGTCTAATGGCATCTCTTCAAAATTTATGAGTCTGACATCATGTTTCTTGCAAAGCTCATAAATTCTCTTATCCTTTAAAACATCTGTTGTATCAGGCGGCCCGCTTCTTTCTCCAATCGTGATGCTTTTTGCACCCATCTTTTTTAAATGCAGTATAAGACTTACAAGTGTATCATTATGTGTAGAGCCGGGAAATGGGTCTGCTGTATTGAAATTGGGTTTTAGCAGGACATTTTTATCTTTTACAGGATTTATATTGAGAAGGTCTATTGCCCTCTTTATGCCAGATTGTCTGTCAGAGGTTTTGATAAGCGAGACATTGGCCTTTTTATTTTCTGACGCAAAAACCCCCTTATCCATTGTCATGGCAGACAACACACCTCCTGCAATTATCATAAACTCACGACGGTTAATCAT
>JAHFEP010000214.1:0-3069 GCA_023248415.1 Nitrospirota bacterium | reverse complement strand
TCAAAAATCTTTGGAAGCTCTTTGTCAAATTCTATTAAAGCCTTTGCATAACCTGCCGCATCATTTCTATGGCCGTATTTTGAATCATAGTCATTGAGATTTACAAAGATGAGGCCATCCTCAATCTTATCCATTGCATCCAATATCTTTTTAATGCCGTCTGCATTATCCTTTGTATGAATGGAATCAGATATCCCTTTGCCTGCAAATATATCATCTATCTTGCCGATGCCCAGTACCTGAATAAGGTTGTCTGTTAATATATCAAGAAGTGTCCTATCAGGAGGCGGAAGCGAAAAGTCCCTTCTCCGTTCTGTTCTTAGAAATTTTCCTGATGTGCCTATAAATGGCCTTGCAATTACCCTGCTTACATTATGAGGGTATTTTAGTATTGCCCTTGCAATCCTGCACATATCGTAGAGATTTTCAGGAGGTATTATATCCTCATGTGCTGCAATCTGAAAGACGCTGTCTGCTGATGTGTAGAGAATCGGGCAGCCTGTTTTTATATGTTCATCGCCGAGCTTGTTGATAATCTCTGTGCCTGAGGCAGGTTTGTTGCAGAGTATGTCTCTGCCTATTCTTTTTTTGAATTGCTCAACTATCTCTGGCGGGAAACCATCAGGATATGTTGGGAATGCCTTGTCTAAGATTATTCCAGCAATCTCCCAGTGGCCTGTTGTAGTATCCTTGCCCTTAGATGTCTCTGACATTTTCCCAAAGGATGCAATGGGATTTTTTATTTTTTTTATTCCATCAAATTTAGCGATATTCCCAATGCCGAGCATCTCAAGATGAGGAAGCCTTATACCGCCCATTGCCTTTGCAATATTGCCGAGCGTATTGCTCCCCTCATCTTTATATTCGCCTGCATCCGGAAGCTCGCCGATTCCAAGGCTGTCAAGGATGATTAGAAGAACCATTTATAAATTCCTCTATAATCTTCACTCCTGAACTTGTTCCTATTCTTGAGGCGCCTGCCTGAACCATTTCTGTTACAGTTTTCAAATCTTTTATGCCGCCTGCTGCCTTTATATATGCCCTGTCGCTCACAGTCTTCTTTAATAAGATCACATCATCAACTGATGCGCCCTTTGAACCAAAGCCTGTGGATGTCTTTATAAAAAGCGCGCCTGCCTCTATAGCGAGGAGCGCTGCCTTTACCTTTTCATCATCAGTAAGATAGCAGGTCTCTATTATTATCTTATGAACAACATGCCTTGTCACATTTATTATGTTCCTTATCTCCATCCCGACTAAATTGTAGTTTCCTGATTTCAATGCGCTGATATTTATTACAACATCAAGCTCATCTGCGCCGTTCTTTACAGATTCAACTGCCTCAACCAATTTTACAGCAGTTGTATTTGCCCCTAAAGGAAAGCCCACAACCGTTGCCACCTTTACAGCAGAATCACGCAGAATCTCCTTTGCATCTGCAATATAGCATGGATGAATGCATACTGATGCAAATGAGTATCTCTTTGCCTCTTCGCACACCTTTTTAATATCTGAAAAACATGCATCAGGGCTAAGGATGGTGTGGTCAATGACCCTCGCAAGCTCCTCTTTTGTTCTAAACATTATACTCCCCTTCTCTTCTTTATCTGATATTTCCACACAGCCCTGTTGTGGTCCTTCAGGTTGGTGGAGAAAAAGTGCTGGCCATTATTCATAGAAACAAAGTATAGAAACGGAGAATCAGCAGGATAAAGGGCAGAATATATTGCCATCCTGCCAGGATTTGCAATCGGACCCGGCGGCAGACCCTTTATGCGGTAGGTATTATAAGCCGTCTTTGTCTGAAGGTCTTTTTTAGTTATATTGCCATTGTAATTTTTTATGCCATAGATTACTGTGGGGTCACTCTGCAGGGGCATCCCCTTTTTTAATCTGTTCTGATAAACAGCAGAAACAACAGGCATCTCATCTTTTGAGCTCGTTTCTTTTTCAATTATTGATGCAAGTGTTACTACATTTTTCATTGACATGCCGAGCTGCCTTGTCCTGTTTTCAAATTCCGGAGTATAAACAGATAAGAACTTGTAAACCATTGCTCTGATTATCTCTTCCAATCCCTGATTCTTTGCAAAAAAGTATGTCTCTGGAAATAGATAGCCTTCTAAACTCTCTCCTTCAATGCCGAATATCTGTATAAACTCTTTACTGTGCACAAGCTTAAAGTAATCCTTGTATACAGCAAAACCCTCTTCCTCAAGAAGCTGTCCGATCTGTTTTATGTTATAGCCCTCTGGTATGGTAATCTTATGCTGATAAACCTTCCCGTTTTTTATTATATCCAGTATTTCCAACGGAAGCATGCTGGTATTCAGCAGATACTCCCCTGCCTGTATCTTTTTATCCACACCGATAATCCTTGCAAGGATTACAAAAAACCTCCTGCTTGATATAACGCCCTCTGTTTCAAACTGCCTTGCAACATCTTTAAAACTTGCCTTTTCATGAATAGTAATTATCTTTGATAATTTCCCTTTATTAGGCGGTGTATAAAGGAGTGTATAGGTGTGAATGATAAGGAAAAGGAATAAAACGCCGGAGACAAAGACTATAAATGAAGTCCTGAAGATGATACTGCGTTTCTTTTCAGATTTGTCTGTCTTTTTTTTCTTTGTCTTCATAAATAACAGCCTGCTGCTAAGTTTCTTCCTTCAAAGGAGAGCGTAAATAATCAAGATACCCCTGAAGTATTATAGAGGCTGCCAGCATATCAACCACATCCTTCCGCTTTTTTCTGCTTAAACCTGCGTCAATAAGATTCCTCTCTGCTGCAACAGTGCTCAATCTTTCATCCCATGTGTTTATCGGAACAACAATATGCTCTTTTAATAATGATATAAAATTATTTACCTTTTCTACACCTGGGCCTAATGTCCCGTTCATATTTACCGGGAGGCCTACAATAATCTCATCGGACTCATACTCTTCAGCGATTTCCTTTATCTGCTTCACATCCTCCACAGCATTTTTTCTATTTATAGTCTTTATTGCCTGCGCGCTCCATCCCATCTCATCGCTTACAGCAACACCGATTCGTTTATCACCAATATC
>JAHFEP010000073.1 GCA_023248415.1 Nitrospirota bacterium | reverse complement strand
GGGCTTGATATATTAAAGAGAGAGAAGATTGATTTAACAATACTGGATATAATGCTTCCTGAACTTAACGGCATTGAGGTCTTAAAGAGGATTAAAGGCGATGCAAAGACATCAGGTATCCCGGTAATAATGCTTACAGCAAAGGGAGAGGAAACAGATAAAATCGTCGGCTTAGAGCTTGGCGCTGACGATTATATTACAAAGCCTTTCAGCCCAAAGGAGCTTGTTGCAAGGATAAAGGCGCTTTTGAGAAGGATGGAAAAGCCCGTAGAAAAGGCTGACACAATAAAATACGGGGACATTGTAATGGATATCTCAAGGCATGAGGTTAAGGTAAAAGGCAAGGAGATTGAGCTAACTGCAAAAGAGTTTGGCCTCCTTGAGGAGCTTTTAAGAAACAAGGGCCGTGTGCTTACAAGGGATACCCTGCTTAATAATGTCTGGGGCTATGATTATTTTGGCAACACCCGCACAGTGGATGTTCATATCAGGCGCTTAAGGGAAAAGATACCGCTTCTTGAAAAATCTATTATCACAGTAAAGCAGCTTGGCTACAAGCTTAGTGAAGAGGTGAGGTAGGCATACATTTGAGTATTCAGAGAAAACTCTTTCTTACTTTTTTAATATTATTTAATCTCCTTTTTTTTGCCAGCCTTCTCTTTCTGCAGGCAGATAAATCACATTCCATTAAAGGGGCATTTGCAATTGCTATAGCGCTCTTTTTATTGCTGTCCCTTTCTCTTAGTTATTTTATATCCCGCAGGATTACTATACCTATAAAGGATATGATTTCTGCTGCAAAGGATATTGCAAAAGGTGATTTTAAGAGAATCAGGGTTGATACAAAGGATGAGCTTCATGAGCTTTCAGAGATACTGAATCTGATGTCAGATGAGCTGAAAAAGAGGATGGATGAGATGGCTGAGGGCAGGACAAGGCTTGATACCATACTTTCAACAATGTCTGAAGGGCTTCTTGCAATTGATTGCAGAGGAAAGATTCTTCTTGCTAACCCTGTTCTGCCAAAGATGTTTGAATTAAAAAGGGAGACTGTTATAGGCAGGTCTTATCTTGATATTATAAGGCATAATCAGTTAAATAATATTATTAAGGATGTCCTTGAAACGAAGCAGTCTGTTGTCCGCGAGATGGAGCAGTTTTTTCCAGAGGAGAGGCACCTTGCTGTTCATGCATCAGTTGCAAAGGAGGTAAAGGAGGGGGGTGTTTGCGCTGTTTTTATCTTTCACGATATCACAAGAATAAAAAGGCTTGAAAGGATAAGAAAGGACTTTGTTGCGAATGTATCCCATGAATTAAAGACTCCTCTTACATCCATTAAAGGCTATACAGAGGCTTTGATTGACGGAGCTATTGATGATCAAAAAAAGGCAAAGGAATTTCTCGCCATTATCAACAATCATACAGACAGGCTGAATAATATTTTAACAGACCTGCTGCAGCTTTCTTATATTGAGTCAGGTCAGTATAAGCCGAAGGCATCAAAGGTAAATCTGAAGACTATTGTGGATAAGGCTATTGGGTTATTGAAGGCGAATATTGAAAAAAGGCATTTTACCTTAAATATACATATTCCAGAAGACTTGACAGTAATGGCAGATGAGGATAAACTAAACCTTGTTTTTGTCAACCTCATTGACAATGCGATAAAGTATACATCTGAGAAAGGCAGGATTACAATTAAGGCAGAAGGCAAAAATAAAGATGTGCTGGTCTCTGTGTCTGACACAGGCATTGGCATACCAAGACATGATCTGGTGAGAATCTTTGAGAGGTTCTATAGGGTGGATAAGGAAAGGTCAAGGGAGCTTGGAGGCACAGGCCTTGGGCTTTCTATTGTTAAGCATATTGTAGAGTCTCATAGCGGCAGGGTATGGGCAGAGAGCGAGCCGAACAAGGGTTCTACATTTTATTTTACATTGCGGAGGCAAGATTGAATATTCAGGCAATAAAAGGGGTAAAGGATATTCTGCCGGGCGAGGTTGAGGTCTGGCAGTTTATTGAGAATAAGGCAAGGGCTCTCTTTGAGACATACGGTTTTTCAGAGATAAGGGCGCCTGTATTTGAGTATACAGAGCTCTTTTCAAGGAGCATTGGAGAGACAACAGATATAGTTGAAAAGGAGATGTATACCTTTGAGGACACGACAGGCAAAAAGATTACACTAAGGCCGGAAGGCACTGCGCCTGTTGTCCGCGCATATATAGAGCATCAGCTTTATAATAAGGCACACATTACAAAGTTATATTATTTTGGCCCCATGTTCAGGCATGAGAGGCCGCAGGCAGGAAGATACAGGCAGTTCTATCAGATTGGCACAGAGGTCTTTGGCATTGACAGCCCGATACTTGATGCAGAGGTCCTTTCTATGCTGAGCAAGATAATGGAGGCAATAGATGTAAAAGGGCTTGAGCTGCAAATCAACAGCCTTGGGTGCAAGGATTGCAGGCCAAGATACAAAGAGGCATTAAAGCAATTTCTAAAAGACAAACACCCTCTCCTCTGTGAAAACTGCCAGAGGAGGATGGATAGAAATCCATTGCGAGTTCTTGACTGCAAAAGCAAAACATGCAAGGATGCTGTTAAGGATGCGCCTGTTATACTTGATTATCTTTGCGATTTTTGTAAACAGCATTTTGATAAGGTGAAAGATACGCTTAACACCTTAAAAGTACCTTACAGTATAAACCCGAGGCTTGTCCGCGGGCTTGATTATTACACAAAGACAACCTTTGAGCTTGTTTCGTTCAACCTCGGCGCGCAGAATGCTGTTGCAGCAGGCGGAAGATACGACGGCCTTGTAGAGGAGCTTGGAGGGCCAAAGACACCTGGCATAGGCTTTGCCATTGGTGTTGAGCGTCTTGTATCTTTAATGAAAAAGGATAATTTTAAGACAAACAAACCTGATATCTTTATTGCAACACTCGGTGATGAGTCAAAGAACATAACAGTAGCTTTAATGGACAGCCTTAGGAAGAAGGGCATTAGGGCAGAGACAGATTATGAAGGCTCAAGCCTGAAGAGCCAGATGCGGAAGGCAGACAAACTCGGTGCAAGGTATGTGTTGATTATCGGCGATGATGAAATTAAAAAAGGCACAGCCCTTTTAAGGGATATGGAAAAGAAGACTCAAGAGGAAGCAGCGATTAATAAAATCGTAGAGACATTGGCTGCCAAGCTAATGATAACTGCAAAATAATGGCCGATTGTGAGGAATTTTTCTCCTCGCAATGACATGCTAATCAATGCAGTTTTTCTAATTTCTCCTTTATTGCCTTTGCCTTTTCCTCTCCGCCGTATAAGAGTACGCCTGATAATAAGAGGGGCTTTAGATTTTTGACATCTTCAAATGTTATTGTATCAGGGTCTTTGCCTATCTCCTTGCACTTTACTGCTAATATTGACTTTGCTGTTATATCTGATAATTCACTTTTCAGGATATCATACACCTTCTGGCCGATATCATTCATCTTTGCCCCACCTCTTGTTATTTGTTAAGGTTCTCAAATGCCTTGGCCGTATTGTAGAGTGTCTTGGCTGTTTTGAATATCATAATATAGGCAAGCGATATCAGGATATATTCAGGAAACTCTACTATAGCGCCATACGTCTTCTTCCACTGAAAAGCCTCTCTTAAGACATGCCATATAGAAAAGGCTGTTAGAAAGATTATTACATAAACACACCTGTCAAGAATCTTTCTTAATTCTCCTGCCTCCTGCAGCTTACCCTTTGCCTTGAACACCAAGCCGAATGATACAATGCCAATCAAAATCATTGCAATACCCAATATCATTTCTATCGTTGCAATATCCATTTTTCTCTCCCCTCCAATTAATTGATATTGACAGATTTTAAAACCTGCCCCTGTATCCGGGCATTTTTATAGCATTTTCGTAATTAGTAAAACGATTTCCCCCCCCCATTTTTCAAATATAACATGGTTTTTGTGGTTGTCAAGGAGGAATGGGCAGCTTTTATAGATTCTTAACACAAAGTTTACACCAATACCATATTCTGTTAATGAGGATGATGTAAAACTTAAGCATTCTTATTATAGACAACAAAGGAGGAACATTATGATTACTTTATTAAAAATGGCAAAAGGCATTGGAAGGCGTTTTATTAAGGAAAGGGAGCTTAATATTGATTTATCAGACAAAAGGGTTGTGCTTGGCAATAAGGAAATAGAACTCTCTCCTATAGAATTTTTTCTGTTAAGATTTCTCGCTATGAACAAGGGCAAGATTGTATCCGTTGACCAGCTTTTAACATATCTGTGGAAAAAGGATATCTTTCTCCTTGAGGACGCCCTTGATGTAATTATGGATACATTGATTTCAAAGATTGAAGATGAGCAGTCTATCCCAAAATATATTATCAATATTAACAATGACTCA
Organism: Nitrospirota bacterium; assembly: GCA_023248415.1. Taxonomy (GTDB): domain Bacteria; phylum Nitrospirota; class CAKKRA01; order 9FT-COMBO-42-15; family 9FT-COMBO-42-15; genus 9FT-COMBO-42-15. Next base: position 8,340 of record JAHFEP010000073.1, on the reverse strand, counting down.
TATAAATTCTTGGAGGTCTAACAAATGAAATTTTTGTCAACAACGGATTGGCATCCTGAAGTTGAAATATCAACCATATTTGTAAAAGGCATAAAGATTGTTTTAAGCCTTCTTATTGCCGCAATTCTTCTTGCCCTCTTCGGGGGTCTGGTAAAGACCGTAATTGACCTCTCTTTGTTATTTTCATCTGCCATTGATGTGGCGCTGAGAAAGATAATACTTGATGTCCTTATATTATTAGCTGTTGTAGAAATATTCAGGACAACCCTTGCATATTTCACAGAGGGCAGAATAAAGGTAACATTCATTATTGATACCATCCTCGTTGTAATGCTTACTGAGGCAATGACACTCTGGTTCAACGAAATGGAATACGGAAAGCTCTGGGCAGTGCTTATTTTAATAGGCACACTTGGCATTATGCGGATATTGACAATTAAATATTCGCCATCCTGCAAGGAGCAAGCATGATTCTTTTTCTTTGTATAGGCAATTCCTGCAGAAGCCAGATGGCAGAGGGTTTTGCAAGATATCTTGGGCTTAATGCCATTAGTGCAGGTGTAAGTCCCATTGGCTTGAATCATCGTGCAGCATCTGTTATGAAAGAAATAGGGATAGATATCTCTATGCATGGGTCAAAAGAGGTTGAGCCGTGGATGATTAAGCAGGCCGAGGTAATTATTACCCTCTGTAAGGATGCGGATGATATATGTGCAACTGTTGTGTCCAAGATAAAAAGGATCCACTGGCCAATTGATGACCCTGCAAAGGCCTTTGGAACAGAAGATGTGATTATGCAGAAGTTTAGAGATGTAAGAGATGAAATAAAAAAAAGGGTTGAAGAATTGAATGAAGAATATTTAACAAAGATTTAACAGTATGTTCATTTTTACAAAATATCAGGCAGCTATACTATATAGAATTTTGATGAGGAGAGATTATGAAATGTCCAAAATTAAAGAAGATAAGAATATCTAAGAAAACAGGTCATGATATGTGCACTGCCTTTGAAAAACCAATGATATATGTTCCAACAACACTTGATTTAGAGATTTATTGTCTGAACATACAACACTTAAAATGTTCATTTTTAGATAATAAAAATGAATTTTTAGAAAAAGGGGGTGATATCAATAATGTAAATGAGGAAATGGCGGAGAGCAAGATTTAACACAGAGTTAACATTAAGTTAACACAAAATTAACCTTATAGTAAGAAAATGGAGGAAAATATGAAAAGGATATTAGTATCACTAATAACAATGGTTGCATTATCAATAGCAGTAAAGGCTTATGCTGCTGAGGTAATAAAGGTAGACGGCTCATCTACAGTATATCCTATAACAGAGGCTGTGGCAGAGGAATTTCAGAAAACAGAAAAGGACAAGACAAAGGTAACAGTCGGCATCTCTGGAACAGGCGGCGGTTTTAAGAAGTTCTGTATTGGCGAGACAGATATAAGCGATGCCTCAAGGCCGATAAAACCCACTGAGGTTGAACTCTGCAAAAAGAATGGAATAGATTATATTGAACTTCCTGTTGCTTATGACGGCTTGGCTGTTATAATTAACCCAAAGAACGCATGGGCAGACAAGATGACTGTAAAGGAGTTAAAAAAGCTATGGGAGCCAGAGGCGCAGGGTAAAATTACCAAGTGGAATCAGATTCGTGCAAACTGGCCTGATAAGGAGATACATCTCTTTGGCCCAGGCGTTGACTCAGGCACATACGATTATTTTACAGAGGCAATAGTTGGCAAGGAGCACTCAAGCCGCGGCGACTTTACATCAAGCGAGGATGACAATGTGCTTGTTCAGGGTATAGCAACTGACCAGCTTGCGCTCGGTTTTTTTGGCGTTGCATATTATGAGCATAATAAGGATAAGTTAAAGTTAGTTGCTATTGATGATGAAAAGGACGAAAATGGAAAAGGACATATACTTCCAAAATACGAAAATGTAGTAAATGGCACATACCAGCCTTTATCAAGGCCGATATTTATATATGTGAGTAAAAAGTCTGCTGATAAACCAGAGATAAAGAGATTCGTTGAGTTTTATATGAAAAAAGGCGGAGAGCTTTCAAAAGAAGTAGGCTATGTTGCGCTGCCTGATAATGCCTATAAACTCGGCTTAAAGAGGTTTGAAAAGCGCATTATCGGCTCTGTGTTTGGCGGCAAAGGCTCACAGGTTGGCGTGAAGATTGAAGACCTTTTGAAAAAGGAGATGTAAAACCATTCTGTGTATAAACAATTTCGTATAAAGGAAAAGATTATAGAGGGGGCGCTTTTTTTGAGCGCCCTCTCTTCTGTTTTCGTAACCTTCGGCATTATTGGCGTCCTTTTTTTTGAGACCTTTGAATTCTTTAAAGAGGTTTCAATAATAGATTTTCTTATAGATACACAGTGGACGCCGCTCTTTGCAGAAAAACACTTTGGCATCCTTCCGCTTTTTGCAGGAACATTTCTTACAACACTTATTGCAATGGCTGTGTCACTTCCAATCGGACTTATAAGCGCAATATATCTGAGTGAATATTCATCTGAAAAGGTTAGAAATTTTATAAAGCCTATACTTGAGGTGCTTGCAGCAGTTCCAACAGTAGTCTACGGATATTTTGCCCTCCTCTTTGTAACACCAATTCTGCAGAAAATCGTTCCTAACCTTTCAGGATTTAATTCATTGAGCCCTGGTATTGTTATGGGTATTATGATAATACCAATTATTGCCTCATTGAGCGAAGATGCAATGCATGCAGTGCCGATGAGTCTGCGGGAGGGTGCATTAGCGCTCGGCTCAACAAGGTTTCAGGTTTCAATAAGGGTGGTTCTTCCTGCTGCATTTTCCGGCATTGCCGCATCATTTATACTCGGCATATCAAGGGCAGTTGGAGAGACAATGATTGTCGCAATTGCCTCAGGCCAGCAGCCCAGATTAACATTAAACCCCCTTGTCCCGCTTGAGACAGTTACCGCATATATTGTTCAGGTAAGTCTTGGCGATACACCAACAGGGACAATAGAATATAAAACGATATTTGCAGCAGGCATGAGCCTGTTTGTTGTTACATTCTTTCTTAATATGGTTAGTTACTGGCTGAAAAAAAGGTTTAGAGAGGAATATGAATAGAGAAACAGAGGGGCAAAGGGGCAAAGGGGCAGAGGGTCAAAGAGTCAGAAGGGCCTTAAATAAATTTTATGATAAAGCCTTTACTGTTATTGGACTTCTTGCAACCTTAATCGGCCTTGCAGTGCTTCTGACGCTTTTGATAGATGTCTTTATGGACGGCGCCTCAAGGCTGGGCTGGCAGTTTCTTACAAGCTATCCATCCAGAAAACCGGAGCAGGCAGGAATACTCTCTGCATGGGTCGGGACAGCATGGGTGATGGCGCTGACATTTATTATTGCCTTTCCATTGGGTGTTGCAGCAGCAGTATATCTTGAGGAGTACAGCAAAAAGAATTGGCTCAGGGACTTTATAGAGATTAATATTGCAAACCTCGCGGGTGTGCCGTCTATCATCTACGGCCTGCTTGGACTCGGGCTATTTGTCAGGGCGCTTAGCCTTGACAGGAGCGTTATATCAGGCGCAGCAACACTTGCCTTGCTTGTTCTGCCAATTATAATACTCTCAACAAGAGAGGCATTAAAGGCAATACCATCATCAATCAGAGAGGCATCCTACGCGCTCGGCGCAAGCAAGTGGCAGACTATCAGGCATCAGGTGCTGCCTGCCGCAATGCCTGGAATCCTGACAGGGACTATTCTTGCAATGTCAAGGGCAATAGGAGAGACTGCTCCGCTTATAACAATTGGCGCGCTGACCTATGTTGCCTTTCTGCCAGCAAGCCCGATATCAACAGAATTTCCATTTATAACTCTCAGAGGCCTGCTTGATGCCTTCTCAGTCCTGCCTATTCAGATATTCAACTGGGTGTCACGGCCGCAAAAGGGTTTTTTTACAAATGCAGCAGCAGGGATTATTGTATTATTGATAATAACATTCCTTATGAATGGGATTGCAGTCTGGCTGAGGCACAAATATCAAAAGAAGGTAAGGTGGTAAATGGATATTGCATTTAAGATAGAGAAGCTGAATAATTATTATGGAAACAAACACGCATTAAAGCAAGTGAGTCTTGATATCACTGCAAAGGCTGTTACTGCTATCATAGGCCCTTCAGGCTGCGGCAAGAGCACATTTATAAGATGCTTAAACAGGATGAATGATTTAATACCGGTTTTTAAGCTTGATGGCAAAATTCTATATGATGGAACAGATATCTATTCAAGGGATATTGATGTTATTGACTTGAGAAGAAGGATAGGCATGGTCTTTCAGAAGCCGAATCCCTTTCCAAAGAGCATTTATGAAAATGTTGCTTATGGCCTCAGGGTTCAGGGCATTAAAAAGAGGGAGACATTAGACAAAACCGTTGAGGAGAGCCTTAAAAAGGCTGCGATATGGGATGAGGTAAAGGACAGGCTTAGTGATTCAGCCCTTTCGCTTTCAGGCGGACAGCAGCAGAGGCTCTGCATTGCAAGGGCAATAGCAGTTGAGCCAGAGGTTATACTTTTTGACGAGCCGTGTTCAGCCTTAGACCCGATTGCAACAGCAAAGATAGAGGACTTGATAATAAAGTTGAAAAATGATTATACTGTTGTTATAGTAACACATAATATGCAGCAGGCGGCAAGGGTGTCTGACCAGACTGCCTTCTTTTATATGGGCGAGATGGTGGAGTATGATAAAACAGACAAGATATTTACAAATCCGTCAAATAAACTGACAGAGGATTATGTAACAGGAAGATTCGGATAGGAGGCAATATGGAACGAAAGTTTGACGAAGAGTTAAAGAATCTAAAGGATAAGATATTAAAGCTCGGCGCCCTTGTTGAGGATCAGGTGCAGAATGCTGTCAAGGCATTGGTTAAGAGGGATTCCAAGCTTGCTGGAGAAGTTATAGAAAAAGATACTCAGGTAAATAAACTTGAGGTTGAAATTGACGAGGAGTGCATAAGGCTCATTGCATTAAGGCAGCCTATGGGAGGCGACCTGAGATTTATAACAACAGCGATGAAGCTTGTTACAGACCTTGAGAGGATTGGCGACCTTGCAGTTGATATATGTGAAAGGGCAATGGAGCTTAATCTTGAGCCTCAGCTAAAGCCATACATTGATCTGCCAAGAATGGCAGATATCTCTATGCAGATGCTAAAGGGCGCGCTTGATGCCTTTGTAAACAGGGATTCAAAGCTTGCGCAGGAGGTTTGTGCAAGAGACGATGAGGTAGATAACCTCAATGTTCAGATATTCAGGGAGTTGCTTACATTTATGGTAGAGGACTCCCATACAATTACCCGTGCAGTGAGGATAAGCTATATTTCCAAGTATCTTGAACGGATTGCCGACCATGCCACAAATATTGCAGAGATGGTGGTATACTTGGTTGAGGGCAAGATCATAAGGCATATGGGAACATAATTATACTACAAAAACCCTTCCTGCCTTATTATCATCATTAACAGAAGCATTAAGAAACAGGGCTTTTAGTGTACGGGCTGCGTGATACCGAGATTAAGCTATTGCGCTCATCTTCTATTATTATATTCCTTAAATAAAAGGGGCATCTTCTGTGTCTCTCGCCTTTACAGTATTCCTGGAGTTCAAAGAGGCTTGGAATATAAGGTTTCTCCTCTACCTTACAGGTTAATATCTCCAATCTTCCTAAATGAGGGCATTTCATAATTTCCTCCTGTATATTGAGTTTTTTACACCTGAATAATTAACTCACTTCGCTTTATCGCCTGTTAATATTATTTTTTGAGTTGCCATAGCAAAGGCTATTTCTTCTATGTATTTTATGATATCGATACTTTCAGGGTCATATGTAATTACCACACTTCCAGTTATAGGATTTGGACGGATGTTATCTATACCTTCAGGAATGGTAATATGCGCAAATTGCCGCAATGTTTCCACTGATAGTCCTTTTATGAACGGCACCGTAATTTTAATACGGCCTGGTACATGATGCTTTATTCTGTATGTAATAGCCATAGTCTCTCCTTTATGGGTTTTATTTGATTTTGCATGGCACAGATTTTACAATACACAAAAAAAAATCTTATTACAGGATTGTTAATTTTAGGTTAATTTTTATCCTGACAATCTGTTTTTTTTGTAGGTAAGTAATGAAAGATTGGATAGACATGATAATCCCAAAATGATAGATTGTTACAAAAATACAAATTGGGAGGTGTAACATGCCGATTTTAGAAAATGGGTTAAAGGGGACTATCATCACAGGTATTGCTGTAGGTATTGGTGTTGCATTAGTAGCGCCTGTAGTTATTCCTATTGTGGCATCTGTTGCGAAGCCATTGGCAAAGGCAGCTATTAAGGGCGGGCTTATGCTTTTTGAAAGGGGACGGGAGGCAATAGCAGAGGCTGGAGAGGTGGTAGAGGATTTAGTGGCAGAGGCAAAGGTTGAGATGTCAGAGTCGCAGAAGGAGGTTGCTGCTGCCTCTGAAGGTGAAGGAGGCGCCTGATGATTCCTGATGCATATTTAAGCCATCAGACCTCTGAAAGGTTGAGGGTAAAAATACCTTCCAAGAAGGGTGACAGCGCCTATTTTTTGTCTTTAAAACAGCAGGCTTCAAAATATAATGCTATTGAGGCAATAGAAGTCAATCCTTTGACTGCAAGTGTGCTTTTTATCCATAACCTGAACAAAGAGGCAATTGCAGGGTTTGCTGAGGAGAACAAACTATTCAGGCTTGTAGAGAAGCCCAAAGAATCGTCAGGAGATTCAACATCATTATCCAAGCAGATATCTGAGGCTTTTAAAAATTTGAATAAAGAGATAAGTGGCTTTACAGGCCGTGAGTTAGACATCCCGACGCTTGCATTTTTAGGCCTATTGGCTCTCGGCATATTTCAGATTAGCAGGGGAAATTTTACAGCCCCTGCATGGTATACAGCCTTCTGGTATGCACTTAACATATTTCTGAAGGCCCAGCCAGACAAAGGTAATATGGGGGAGTAAGCATAAATTTCAAAAATCTTAATTTTTACTATTTAATTCTAAAATAGAAGGAGGAGCTATCATGTCAAATGAAGAAAAAACAAGCACAACAGGTATAGGAGAAGGGATGGGTAAGGCAGGCACAGTTGTTAAAGAAGGTGTTGTAAGCAGCCTGAAGGGGATAAACGAGATTGAGGCAGAGATAGTGAGCCTTGTAAGAAATACGGTTTCTAATGCCCTGAGGGCAACAGGCGCTGTGGCAGGAGAAGGTATTAATGTAACAAAGGACGTGGTAAAGGGCGCAATCAGCGCTACAGAAGAGGTTGGCACAGGTCTTATTTTAAGCACAAAGAGTGTTGCAAAGGGTGTTGTTATGGGGGTAAGTGATGTTGGCGGTGATGTGGTTACTGTTGCCAGCCAGACAGTTAAAGGCGCGGTTAAAGGCGCGGCAGAGGTTGGGGCGGATGTAGCGCTTGTTGCAAGAAGGTCAGTAGATGGTGTTATTGAGGCAACAAAAGAGATAGGCGGAAATGTTGAGGAGGTAGCTGCAGTGGCTGTCAGCGGAGCAATTGAGGCAGCAGGCGCTATTGGAAATACTGCCTTAAAGGCTGTTAAGGATATACTTGTTGGTGTTGTTGAAGGTGTAAAGGATGTTGCCAGTGCAGCCTTGCCAAAGGCTAAAACATCTATCTCTGAGGAAAAGACATTCGCAAAAGAGACAGGCGAGATTCCAGAGGTTACCACAAGGACAAAGGGAAAAAGAGGAGAATAAGAAGTGTGGTTGAGGCAATACATATCAATGTAAAGGGAAGGGCAAGATACAATATTAATGGACTCTATCGTTCAGAATATCTAAAAAGACATATTGAATCAAGACTTCCAAAATATGAAGGGATATCCCGTATTTCTGCAAGTGCATTAACAGGGAATGTGCTTGTAATCTTTAATTCCGATAATGACTATAAAAGCATAGCCTTGCTCATTGATGGAATTGTATCAGAATACAAAAGCTCACCAGAGGAAAAAGACCAGTCATGTAAAAGCTTAAACAATGCAGGTATAAACAGCAAGGGATATATAAAAAAAATTAAAAGGCTGATTAAACATGCAGAGGAGCAGAAGACAAAGGCATGGCATCTTATTGATGCAGAGGCAGTTCTTAGCTCCTTTGGCGTATCCAGAGGGCATGGGTTGCCAAACGAGTCTGCCATTAAGCATCTTAAGCAATACGGCCCGAATATTCTTCCTGAGGCTGTTCCCCGTTCAGGTTTCAGTATCTTTATTAATCAGTTCAACTCGCTTCCTGTTGCGC
>JAHFEP010000213.1 GCA_023248415.1 Nitrospirota bacterium | reverse complement strand
TGTTCAAAATAAAAAAAACCGCCAAAAGTTTGTTCCTGTTGTTCAGGAACATGATCTTCTGGCGGCTCGACTCGCATTGAAGACAGTGAATAGTGAATAGGGTATAGGGTATAGGGTATAGTTAAAAACAGTTCTTTACTAAATACTATACACTAACGACTGCCTCTTTAGCGTCGTTGCTCTGCGTCTCAGGGTTTCCCCTGGTTTGCTCTGAGCAGAAGGTATATATTGTTAATGAGTAATTATATATTACACCTATACCCCTCCCCAATGTCAAGACAAAAAATTGAATTGTATAAGGCGGACTGCCACTGCACAGGCAGCGCTGCGTAACAATACGACTTGATAAAAAAATATCAGAAAGATACAATAGCAGCATACTCGTTTTTGTTGGCTGCTTCGCAGACAAAGAGAGGCAAATTGTTTTATGGAAGAAAATAAAGTTATAAAGCTCTTAGAAGAGAGTCCGGTAAATAATATATATTCTATAGCCCCTAAACAATATCTTAGGCGAGGTTTTGAATATTACAGAGAGGGCAGGCTTCTTTATTTTGAATGGTCTGAAGACTATCAAATTTTAAAGGCAAGGGTTAAGGGCAGCGCTCTTTATTCAGTTTCATTCTTCATAAAAAAAGGCGGTCTCAGCTTTAAATGCGACTGCCCTGCATGGTCGCCCTTTGAGCACTGCAAGCATGTAATATGCGCGCTGGTTACCATTAGAAATCTCCTTAATCCCAATTACTTTAATATCAGCGGCCAAAGAGAGGAATACAGAAATTCGCTTAAATCAAGCCTTTTCTCCTTTGCCGCACCGGTTCTGAAAGAACCACCAGCGCATAAAAGCAAGGCAAACAAGAAAAGCCCTGTCTATTCTATAGTAGCGGAGAAAAACTATTATAGTGGTTTTCTTAGTATATCAGTTCAAAAGGATAATATGCAGCTCCCCCCTTATTCCACCTACAGTATTCCAAGAGAGCTTTTTGGGATGGCAGAGAAACGTTACGATTATATTGTTAATCCTGCTAAGGCCTTCACCAAATATTTACAAAGGCATGGGAATGACTATCCCTTATTTTTAAAGGTTAAGGATAAAAAAATCCATGTAGAGTGGGATACTTCCCTTGTTTTTTCTACTTTCACAGGTCTTAATGTTAAAGGGGATATGGTTGCACTTGAAAGACTGTGCATCTCTAATAATGATGTCTGCAAAGAGCCGCACCTGCTGGGGGACAATATTATAGCAGACCTTAAAACAGGAAAGCTAAGTCTGATAAAAGATAGAGTGGGGTGGAAGCCCTATCAATTATTTATGAGCTCTATGATGGAAGATAGACCGCACTCCTATAATAATCCCTATAATGCATCGTATGGCTTTGGCAGAGAGGATGATGATTTTATTAAGTCAATGCCTCTAAAGGTTTTTGAGAATTGTCAGTTTAATATTCCTGATGAATGCAGGGGATACATTCAATTTAAGGTTAATGATGAGGCTATATCCTCTGTAACAGCAAGGCCTCATTACAGCATGACCATTGAAGAGGATGAGCAGGAGCAGGGCAATCTGATTTTAAAGGCCTGCAGCAGTATTGAAGGATTCAGGGGAGATACTACACAATCCTTTTTTAATCTTCTAAAATATCTTGGAAATGACCACTATCTCTCAGGCTATCTAAAAGCGAAAAAAAGACGGGCAATACTTATTAAAGCCTTTTTCATGCTTTTATCTGTTAAACAAAAAACAAAGGCAATGGAGATTATTAATGATGCCCTTTCAGGTGATGATTTTTACAAACGCAAAATCAAATCCGAGGCAAGACAATGTCTGACAGATGCCTTTTCTGCGCTGAATACAGGGTCCACACGAGTCCAATTTTGTAATGGCAAATGGCATCTGACTCAAAATGACAGAGACAGGGAGTCGCTGCTTTACATAATTCCATATGAAATATTTGGCATTGATATATTTCAGGGGATGAGGTCGCATAATGAGATGAGCATGCCTGCTGATGAGCTTTATAGGCATCTGCCCGCGCTTTATCTTAAATTAAAGGAGCATAACATACCTCTCTTTTTCAAGGGTAAGCCGATTCAGACATCCACATGGGAATTCTCCTTTGATTGCAGCAGGGAGAGCGGCATAGACTGGTTTGAGATTAGACCAGAGATAAGATGCAGCGGCAAGGCGATAGATGACAATTCATGGCAGATGGCGCTTAAACAGAATGGCGTTGTTGAGGGGGGAGATTATATCCAAATACTTGATTCAAACTCTCAGGAGATTTTAAAGGCAATCGCAGGCATATGCAGGGAAAGCACCGCAGCAAAGGGAAGGATAAAAGAGATTGTTCGTGTGCCGAGGCTTCAGATACTGGACTGGATATATTTAAGGAATATGGGTGTAAAGGTCAGGCTCTCTAAGGAAGATGATGACCTGATAGAGCGGCTGAACCGCTTTGAAAAGATAGAGGAGAGAACAATCCCTGAGAACCTTGCAGCAGATTTAAGACCTTATCAGAGGGAGGCATATTACTGGCTGTCCTTTCTCTATGAGCATAGATTTGGCGCCTGCCTTGCCGATGATATGGGGCTTGGAAAGACCATTCAGGCTATCTGTCTGCTTGCAGGGATAAAGGAGGAGAAGGTCAGACCCTCCAGCCCTGCTAATGGCCCCCACCTCCTTGTGCTTCCGCCGACCCTCTTATTTAACTGGGAAAATGAGCTAAGGAGATTCTACCCTGACTTAAAGATGCATCTGTATACAGGGGCTGAAAGGAGTCTGGAGTTTGGGGAATGTGATATTGTTTTAACCACCTATGGACTGGTGCGAAGGGATATTCAAAAACTAAAGGAGATTCAGTTTCATGTGATTGTCTTTGATGAGGCGCAGGCTGTCAAAAATATATATGCTGATACTACAGGGGCTGTAAGACAGCTCAAGGGGTATTTTAAGCTTACCATGACAGGCACTCCCCTTGAAAATCATCTTGGGGAATATTATTCCATCATAGACCTCTCTCTGCCGGGGCTTCTGGGCGAATATAACGATTTCATGTCCCATATTAAACAGGATGCATCGCCGCACATTGATTTAATATTAAGGAGGGCAAGACCCTTTGTATTGAGACGGACAAAGGAAAAGATATTAAAGGAGCTGCCGCCTAAGATTGAATCTGATATTTACCTTGAGCTTACTGATAAGCAAAAGGTCCTATATAAAAAGACAGTTGAAATGGTGAGATCAAGAATAGATGAGGCATATCATAGTAAAACTGCCGCACAGGCGCAGATAATAGCCCTTACAGCAATATTGAAGCTCAGGCAGTTATGTGTATCGCCGATGTTATTAGACCCCACAATTGACGAGCCCTCGCCAAAGATAGAGTTCTTAATCGGAAAATTAAGAGAGCTTATGGATGAAGGACACAGCGCGCTTGTTTTTTCACAATTTACCTCGTTTCTAAATATACTTGAAAAGGAATTGAGAAGACATTCTCTATCCTTTTGCAGGCTTGATGGGTCAACTATTGTAGGGAAGAGAAAAAAGCTTGTTGAAGATTTTCAAAATGGTGGAGGCGCATCCATATTTCTATTGAGCTTAAAGGCAGGGGGACAGGGACTTAACCTGACAAAGGCATCCTATGTCTTCCATCTTGACCCATGGTGGAACCCTGCGGTTGAGAATCAGGCATCGGACAGGGCACACAGGATAGGGCAAAAGAATAAGGTCTCTATCATGAGAATACTTATGCGTCATACCATTGAGGAGAAGATGATGGCGCTTAAGAAAAAGAAGCTGGAGATATATAAAACTGTTATGGAATGCTCTGTGAGTGGAAGAAAAGGCTTGTCTATCTCAAAAACAGACTTTGATTACCTGCTTGAATAATGTGTTCTTGGGAATATTTCATTGACACATAAAGCTGTTAAATGTTAAAAGATAACTATGCTGGAAAAGGGGCTTTCAACGCATATTTTTGTGTATAATATACTTGATGAGACGATTGTCAAACAGATAAAAGAGGCTGGTTTTGATGCCATTGAGATATGGGGGATGAGGCCGCATTTTGATTACAAGGATAAGAAGAAGGTGGAGGAGATAGCCAGACTGCTGAAGGATAATAATATAAGCGTTGTCTCTTTTCATGCCCCGATATATGAGGAGGTTACCCCGCCTGATATGAGAAGATGGCTCTCCCTTTCAAGCAGGGATAATAATATCAGGCAAAAGGCATTGGCAGAGACAAAGGAATTAATTGACTGCATGGGCTTTTTTGATGCAGGGCTTTTGGTTATACACGGACTTGAGGATAGAAAAGAGACAGAAACAGAAAAGGCATTTCACAAGAGCCTCACAGACCTGTCTGAATATTGCAGAGAAAGAAATATAAGGATTGCCGTTGAAAATGTCCTGCATGGCGCTACAGCAGAGAAGATTATGAGGTTAACAGATGATGAGAGATATAATCCAGATGCAGTCGGCATTTGCCTTGACTTAGGCCATTCAAATATATCAAACAACCCTGTTAATGACTTAGAAGGGTGCAGCGAGAGATTATTCGCCATACATGTATCAGATAACAATGGCAGGGAGGACTCGCACAGCGTTCCATTTGCAGGAACGAT
>JAHFEP010000212.1 GCA_023248415.1 Nitrospirota bacterium | reverse complement strand
ACCTTATTATACCAAACCATGCAATGCCATATATATCCTTACGCTCAAAGTTAAAGAAGTGTTTTTCCCCGGAAATTATTACCTTGAATATATCCTTTGGACTAACCTGATTTGCCATCATGGATGCTACTGCTGCGCCTGCGCTTGTTCCGACAAAGATATCAAAATTATTAACACAAAAACCTTCTTCAAAAAAATCGTCCAGCGCAGCTAATGCGCCTATTTCATAAACCCATCCCGGGATCCCGCCGCCTGCCAAAACAAGACCTGTTTTCTGCCTTCCAACAGCCTGTGCACCCATTGAGCCTCCTTTAGTGTGGTGTCTAATAAATAGCTTTACACAATCATGTCATTCCTGCATGCCTCTGGCAGGAATCCAGTCTTGCACCCCTGACAGAAACATTCAGGGGTAGGCTGGATTCCCGCTCAAAAACGCTGCGGGAATGACACTAAAAAAGTGTAAAGAAGTGTTACGGACAGCACATTAGACCTTGTCTTTTATATCAAAATTTAGATCGCCAAACTCTTTTGAGCTTACAGATATCTTTAATAGATGCTCTCCTTCAGTCAGCCTGTCAGTTGAAAACCTTATATTTATCTCCTTTCCTTTTTCAAACTGAATCGGCTTATTTCCATTTATACTGTCTGCCTTAACAAAGTCTGGTCCGCCTTTAATTTCTATCTGTGGTAAAGGTATATCCTTATTGTCAGTATTTATTCCATTAATTCTTGTTATTGTTGCAGAGGCAAGGCTGTTCTCAAGAATAAATTCAACTCCCTTATCTGTATTCTTCAGGCTGCCTTTCTTATAAAGTTTTCTTAATATAAATTGTGGAATCATATCAACTCTGTTAAATCCTTTACTGAAATCTCATCAGCCAACGCCTCAGAAAAGATACGCTTGCAGGTCGGGCAGGCTGTAATCATCTGTTTTGCATCTGCTTGTTTTATATTTTCAAGGGCTATGTCAGTTATACCTTTGGCTGTCTTCGGTTTAAAATGATATAAGCCAGCGCCGCAGCAGATACTATACTCCTTCTTTTTAGCAGCCTCCTTTAAAAAAGCCAGCTCGCTGAGTATATTTCGTGGTGCATCATATATATTAAGATATCTGCCGAGAAAGCATGAGTCATGATATGCAGTATCTATATCAGATTTTCTGCTGAATTGCAACCTGCCCTCCTTTGCAAGTATCTCTATAAACTGTGAGATGTGAAAAATTTCTGCTGAAAGGTTAAACCCAATAGCCGGATAAATTGACTTAAGCATATATGCGCATGCAGGGCACGATGTGATTATTTTCTTTGCGCCTGATGAAAGCACAGCCTCTTTGACCTTAGCCATAAGACCTCTTGCATCCTCTGCATAACCTGATGCCCAGAGCGGAAAACCACAGCAGTCAGAAAAGATGCTGTACCCTTGCCCTGTTTTATTAAATAAATTTATTGTGGAATTAAAAATATCCTTATCAAGCAATGTGGAACAGCCTGTAAAATATAAAACATCGGATAATCCCCCTCTCCCCTCTGGGGAGAGGGAAGGGTGAGGGGTTTTTAAGTCTTTACCAAAGGGATTATTGAATTCTTTAAAATGCACTAAAAACTGCTTAATCTCTTCTGGCTCCTTTTTAGCTGCAACAATCTCCTCCCTTCCTGCCTGTATCATGGCAGGAATGTCAACATCATCCACAAGGCAGTAGCTCTTGCAGTTTTTGCACATGCAGCAGGAGTAAAAGGTATCCACTACATCAGGGTCGTCATAGCTCAACTTTCCTTCCAAGACGAGAAATGCTGTTAAGGACTTTCCCCACGGCGTCACCCTTTCCTTTTTCTCAACCTCTGCCACAGGACAGGCAAACCTGCACATCTTGGGGCATGCAGCGCAGAGCTTAATTTTATGCAGATAGTCTTTTAGCATTTATAACCCCATCTTCCCCGGGTTCATAATCCCGTTTGGATCAACTGCCCCTTTAATCTTTTTTAGCAGATCAAATCCATTGCCAAGCTCCTTTTTAAGCCACTCGCCTTTAAAAAATCCTATGCCGTGATGATGGCTGATTGTGCCGCCGTCATTTATTACAGTCTGCATTACCTCATCCCACATCTTTTTATAGAATCCCTCTGCCTCATCCTCTGACGGCGCCTCGCCAAGTATTGTAAAATATATGCATGCGCCTTCTGGATAGGCATGGCTAAAGTGTGCCATGGCATAACCATAATTATCAAGAACTGCCTTAACGCCCTCATACAGATTATTCAGATTATCCCATGTTGCTGCAACCTCAATAGTATCAAGTATTGCTGTCTCTTCAGACAATATCTCTGCCTGTTTATATGAGATGTCGTATCTATGCTTCCACCAGAACTCGCCTGCATCTTTGCCTAACTCCTTTGCATCATGTTCAACACATATCTTAAACCCCTCTTTCGACTCTGTCTCAACAATGGACTTATTTCCCACAAAGCCTAAGACTAAAAGCAGACCTTTTTCTGTCTTTAATCCGAGCGAGCCCATTGCCAATGCTGTATCCTTTTCATCATAGAGCCTTATAACTGCAGGTCGCAATCCCTTTCTCATTATCAGCCTAATTGCCTCAAGACCTGACTTAACATCATTAAATAAAAATCCCTTTGTCTCCCTCTGTTCAGGAAGCGGCCATATCCTCAAAACTGCGTCAAGTATAATCCCAAGCGTCCCTTCAGCTCCAACAAATAGGTGCATCAGAGTAGGGCCTGTTGAAGTTCTCGGCACTGCCTTTGTTGAGATTATCTCGCCTGTTGGCAATACAGCAGTTAGTGCAACTACCATGTCCTCTATTTTTCCATATCGTGTAGACAACTGGCCTGCAGCCTTTGTAGAGAGCCAGCCGCCGAGTGTAGAGCAGTAAATTGATGCTGGAAAATGGCCGAGTGTATAGCCCTTTGCATTAAGCTTATCCTCCAATATCTGGCCGTTGATACCTGCCTGTGCAGCAACTAAGAGTGATTTATCATTAACAGCGATTATTTTATCAAGTCTTTTTAAATCAACAATTATCCCGCCCTTTAATGGCACAGCGCCGCCGCATACACCTGAGCCTGCGCCATAAGGCACGATTGGAACTTTTTTCTCATTAGCAAATTTTAAAATCTTGGTTACATCATCATAATTATTCGGCCAAACAATTGCGTCAGGTAAGTATGCAGCCTTAGCCTGTCTCTGACGAAAGATTGTCAATGGCAGATTGTCCCGTGAATATGTGATGAGGTCTACACTGCTTACTGAGACAGAATCTGGGCCAAGTATGTTTTTTAATTCCTCATGTAATTTCACTTTAAGATACCTTTTCCCGTTACTGTTTACATATTCATATACAAATACTCACTCAGACTATATACCTTCATATTATCATTTGTAGATACTCCCCTTCTCAAATTCTGCAGGCAATATGAGCACTCTGTTAATAAAACCTCGGTTCCTGCCTCTTTGAAGGGCTTTAGTCTCTCCTTTGAAACAGCGCCTGCCATCTCTGGATAGAGTACGCCGACACCGCTTCCTGCCCCGCAGCAGAGAAGGCTCTTATCATGATTGATGTCAATAAATCTCTCTCCAGAGGCTTTTAACAATTGCCGAGGCGCATCATATATATCGTGTTTTATATACAGGACGCACGGATCATAATATGATACCTTTGATTTTGTCTTTATTTTAAAATTTGCATCTGAGAGGAATTCTGTGATGTGAAGGATGGTAAAATTACCATTTGCCTTTTCCTTTAAATGGCCGTAACACTGGGCACAGGGTGTGATTACAGTCCTGATATTGGCATCAAGCAGTTTATTTAAATTATTATCAGAAATATCACCATCTGTATCCATCGGCCTGCCGCAGCAGCCTTCATCCATGATTGTAAAGTCAAGTTTTGCATTGTCAAGGAGCGAGACGATTCGCTGGCCTGCATCCCTCTCCTTTGATGAATACAAACAACCCATATAAAGCAGATGGGCTGGCTTTGGTCTTTTGGTATAAACAAAGGGGGCAGGCCTTTCGCCAAATATATTTAAGCCTTTTTCTTTATTCGTCATTACTTCTTTATATGGCACAAGCTCTGGCGCAATCTGCCCTATCTTTCTCCTTACAAATCTTACTATCTCTGTTACAGGCACACCCTGCGGGCATATAGTCTCACACGCACCGCAGAGGGTGCATCTGTAGATATTATCAATTGATGTCCACAAATCTGGAAGCGGCCTTGAAAGGGAGCAGGCATAATTTTCAGGATCAGGGAGTTCATCGTTAAACAAATCAACAGAAAACAAACAACTCGGGATGCAGATACCGCAGTTAATACATTTCTGAAAATCAGGAAATGAAATCCTCTCTTCAGGCGTCAGCTCAAAAAAATTATCAGCAAGATATTTTTCTTTAAAGGCAGTGTAGCCCTGTCCCCTTTTCCAGACTGCGAGTCTTGAAAAGAGATGGCCTATGTATGTCTTGCCAAGAAGAAATGTTGCGTATGCCTTGCGCTTATCCATAATCTACCTATCCCCTCGCCTTAACCTTCTCCTGCATACTTCCCTGCCAGATGCCCTGTTAAAAATGCAACGCCAAGGCCGCACTGGTCGGTCAAATAATTGTATCCGCCAAGAA
>JAHFEP010000072.1:3720-12863 GCA_023248415.1 Nitrospirota bacterium | reverse complement strand
CAAATGGGGGATACTGAGATATGGCTCAACTAAAAAAGGTTGCTTATAAGGGAATTATGAAAACCGTCTTTGATGAAACTATCTTCAAAAAACAATTTATACCACTAACTGATATTTTTACTGGGCAGTTAACTGACATATTGACTGGGCTTTAACATGTTGTATTTTTATTCTTGCCTTTTCCGCTCTTTTAGTAATACAATGTATTACTATTGGAGGCGTGGTTTGCGGATAAGAGACTTTGAGTGGGATAATGGCAATGTATTGCATATTGAACTTGGACATGGGGTCAAGCCTGAACGGGCTGAGGAGGTATTTGCAGTAAGGCCGCTGTTTCGCAAAACAAGAAAAGACCATTATGCGGCAATGGGGCCAACCCTTGATGGCAGATACCTTACAATAGTCTTTGAATTAAAAGGAAATGGCATTGCCAGAGTAATAACAGGTTGGGATATGAGCCATGCTGAAAAGGCATACTGCCGTAAACATAAAGGCAAATAGGGACAAGTGAACAAAGGGGGTGATATTATCAAGACAAAACTGAGTAAAAAAAAATTCGCTGATGAAGAATATTACGATACTCATGGAGTATTAAAAAACATTGTTGATGAAGATATTGATTTAACACTTGAAGAAGCGCTTAGAAAAGATATATTGACAGGAAAGAGAAGAAGGAGGCTCAGAAACATCTCTATAAAGATAGACCCGCTCTACCTTCAATGTATTAAGAAGATCGCTACCTTTAAGGGCATTCCCTATCAAACGCTCGTAAGGCAGTGGCTAACAGAAAATATTAAGAAGGAATTAAGAATCGCCTGAATTTCTTTATTTAAAGTTCCAAGCCATAATCTCTTCTGGCCTTTTGAATATTGATGGCCAGATGTTTTTCGGGAAGTCGCTGAAGAGCATCTCCTCAGATGCCTCTGCAATGATCCATGAGCCCCGCTTAATCTCAAATTCAAGCTGATTGGGCAGCCAGCCTGCATATCCTGCATATATCCGTGCCTTATTCTTTTTATCTTCCTTCTGAAGCAAAGAAAGTATTACATCCTTGCTGCCAGAGAAATAGACCTTGCCAAGAGGATTTAAAGCCCCCTCTAATTTTTTATCAGAGGTGAAAAGGACAAACAGGTTATTTCTGTTTACAGGCCCTCCAAAGTAGATGTTTGGCACTGCATTTTTGGGCTCTTTGATATCAGGGATGACCTGCTGAATAGTGATTTCAGTTGGACGGTTGATTATTAAACCTAATGCGCCATCCTTTCCATGCGAGATTAGAAGTATTACTGTATGGATAAAATTTAGGTCAATCAGCTCTGGTTTTGCTACGAGGAAGACTCCTTGCTTAAGAGGCACATCTTTCTTTGAATTAAAACCAGCGGCTGGCATGGATACAGCGAGTATTTGTGCTGCTATCATAAAAACAACAATCAATCGCCTCATAGTCAAACCTCCGCGAGCATAATGTTTATCTGTGCGCCGGGAAAGTAAGCAAGGCCAGCCTCTTTTTCCTTTCCCCGCGCCCAATCAGGTATGATAGAAAGCCTTGCTGTTCCTGAACGGATGGAGAGCCTGCCGTTCCATTGATTAACAAAACGCCTCACAGCAGCAAGGCCATGTCCACGACCTTCATCTGCATATCGCGATGCGCCGTGAAGCAGAGCTTTTTCTATTGCCTCTGAGTCATCTTTTAAAGAGAATCTCTCTGACAGCGACTTTTTAAAGCCAATGCCAATGTCCATGACAGCAATCTTCACAACATTTTTATTAAGATTTTGAAAGTGATATTTCTGTATCCCAACAAATCCCATTGTCTTGCTATGCTCAATGATGTTCTGGCAGACCTCTGAGAGCGCCACGATAAATCCGTTTATTGCCCTTTCGTCATAATGAAGGTGTTTTTTTAAAATTTCATTGGCGCGTCTTTTAACTTTGCCGACAATATAATGAATGTCGTCTGACTTTTCTATTGGCGTGATTTCAAGCAGCACATCAGAATAGGCGTTTCTACGATATCTCCCTGATATCTGCGGCTCTGGAGGCTCAAGGCTAAAGTATTTTCCTGCAAATTTAAAAAAATCCATCCTTTCAAGATATTTAAGAACATCTTCTGATTCAGGCAGAAAAAGGGTCTTTTTAATGCCCTCTGATTTCAGAAGCTCGCCCATTTCAAGGATGCCTACCATGCCATAGGGGTCAACAAAGGCCGCTTCCTTAAGGTCTATCATTGATAAGCCTTGAATGCTATTTAGAACCTGTTCAAAGCTGTCTTCTGCAATCTGGGTCATAGTATTTAAACAATTATTTCAGATGTTATCATCCTTTGCAATGACCAAATACCTTCGTCATCCCTTTTGAAGCAGCAGCGCTGGCAGACTGCCGGCAATTACACGCCTCATGTGCCGCCGTAGCCGATGGTTACCTTGTCCCCTTCAACTATTATTGGAACCTTTTCAGCGCCATTGGAAAATTTTAACATCTCTGCCATCTTTTCCTTGTCTGCCTTAACATCATAGTATATTGCCTTATCGCCATAAGCCGACCTGGCCATTTCAGTATATGGTCAGCCGTGCTTGCCGTAGATTATAATCTGCTCTGCCATAATAACCTCCTGTATATTATTTATTGATAAAGGCATTATAATCATTAAAATTATCGTGGTCAATTGTAAAATTCAGGTTTTGCTATTGCTATGGCCATAAAAATATCATAAGATATGTACCCATGCAGGTCTTTGAGAAGATAAAAGACATCTCTAATTTTATTAAGGAATTAAAGGCGCAGAAAAAGACCATTGGCTTTGTGCCAACAATGGGTTTTCTCCATGAAGGACACCTGAGCCTGATGAGATATGCAAAAAAGGTTACTGACGTAGTTGTTGTAAGCATCTTTGTAAATCCCGCGCAGTTCGGGCCAAAAGAGGACTTCAATACATATCCACGCGATATAGAAGGCGACAAAGGCAAGTGTTTGGATGCTGGCGTTGATATACTCTTTATGCCTTCTGCATCTGAAATCTATCCTGAAGGTTATCTGACCTATGTAAATGTTGAAAAGATCACAGATGTAATGTGCGGCGCATCAAGGCCAGGGCATTTTAAGGGTGTTGCAACCATTGTTGCAAAGCTGTTTGATATAGTAAAACCTGATAAGGCGTTCTTTGGCCAGAAGGACTATCAGCAGACACTTGTGATAAAAAAGATGGCTGCTGATTTGAATATGGATATTGATGTAGAGGCGCTTCCAACTGTAAGGGAGCCAGACGGTCTTGCAATGAGCTCCCGCAATTCTTATTTAAATGAAGAGGAGAGAAAGGCAGCCACATGTTTATACTGGTCTTTGACAAAGGCAGAGGAGATGATAAAGAACGGTGAAAGAAACAGCGCAAAAATTATCGGTGATATGCAAAAGATTATTGAAGCAGAGAAACTTGCGAGGATAGACTATATTACCATTGCTGATGCAGAGACACTTGAGGAGATTAAGACAATAGACAAAAAGGCAGTGATTGCATTAGCAGTTTGGATAGGTAAAACGAGGTTGATTGATAATATTGTGGTAAATATGAAATAAGAATAGCTCTCCTTCAGCCTTTTGGCAATTCAGAGTTTAAGCATTCAATTTTACAAAAATTCAACTACTATTTGGTAAACGGTACAAGATGATAAAAAAGCCGCCCTTTGAATATAGAACATTAGTGTCGTTTTCACTTTGCAACCTTTACCAAACCAATGGTCTAAAATATTATTTAAGCCAGCAAAAATTTCATTAAAATGTTTTATCTTGCTGCTTTCTGGAATGTCTTTGAGAATATATGCCCTATCTAATTCTGCAAATTCAACAATTATTCTATTCCGACTAACACCCTCTCCTGAATTTTTAAAATCACCATCTTTCTCTGAAGAAATTAAGTAGCAGAGCATATGCATGGTTACGTCTGAGCTTTATGATTATCTTTCTATACATTATACCCTTTGTTTTGAAGGCCACGCCTTTTTAAAAGTCGCATGGGGGCGGACGGGACGGGCGGCGGCGGATTTCACAATAAATGAGACATTCTAATCTATCAAATCTCATTAGAGTTCAATTTAAGAAATCATATACCCCGTTGATGAAAATCTTTATACATTGATAGGATTTCCAGAGAAAGACTTGAGGGATTTCGTCGAATAGCTTCTGATAAATGCTCACTATTTATAGGCTTTTTCTCCTTGAGAGCAAATCTTGCTGCCTCATTTGTAATATTTTGTATATCACTACAAGAATACCCTTCGAGCAGTTCCGCGAAATTATGAAAATTAATATTGTCTATCGGTCTATGAGAAAGATACATTCTCAATAGTTCAATTCTTGCTTCAGGATCAGGAGTCCCGACATAAATCATTTTATCTAACCGCCCTGGTCGTCTTACCGCATCATCAATCTTGTTTGGCTCATTTGTTGCGGCCATGATAAAAATGCCTTTACTTGCGCATTCGTTTAGATTAACAAGGAACTCGTTTACCTCTGCTGATGTGTGCTGCTGATGACCTGATAAACCTGAGCGTTTAGGCACAAGTCCCTCAAACTCGTCAATAAAGATCATTGCAGGCGCATGTTCTTCGGCCTCCACAAATAGATCACGTATTGCTAAAACGGTACCGTGGATGTAAATATTACCAATATCAGACCCTTTAACCTCTTTGAAATACCACCCTAATTCCTCGGCTAATTGTCTTGCAATATAAGTTTTCCCGCAACCAGGTGGCCCATATAAGAGGATACCATTCGGTATCGGAATGCCGTACCGCTTAAAAGGTTCAGGATTTCTTATCGGGCCAATCACCTCTTCCTTCAGCAACATTTTCAATTCTGACATCCCTGCTACTTTTTCAAGACCATGTGTGCTTTCCGGACCCGCATTATCTGGCGACTTTAATCTACCACTGTTATCGTGTATTCTAAGATCTTCTGAATCCATTCGCAATTGGGATTCAAGCATTGAAAGTGATGTAATCTTCTTGGGGTCTGTTTTATCAAAGCATGAGTTAAGCAGTGCTGAGAAATGCTTATCGATGTCTTTATTCCAATGACTCGCAGATGGTATTTCTTGCTTTTTTGTATCGGCTTTTAATAAGAACTCATTTATAGTGACGCCGGTTGCTAAATAATAAATAAATTCTGCAATCGATTTAACACATTCTTCTTCATATTTTTTATCCAGATTCTGTGTCGATAAAACAAAAAGAGGTATTGCTGCATAATGATCATTTATTTTCAAAACGACAACCGCTCCTGCATCAACAATTGGATATAATTCTCGCGAAAGTGCCATGCGACATTTAGCGGTTAAGTCGAGCATTAGAGATTCTGCTTGACGTTGATTAAGTAAAAGATCATCTAAAACAATATTTTTCTCACAAGAAACTACTGCGAGAAACAAATGCATCTCATTAGACATTTTCATTCCGTCTTCAAGGATAGTTAGCTGATCCTTTTCCTGGAGTGCCCACCATGATAAGTGTACTTGGTGATATTGCTCATACTCTGCCTCATCATTGCATCGTATGACAACTCCAACAGTGATCTCTTTATTTTTATTAATAAGATAGCATTCGAATCGATCATGACAATAGAGAATACGTTCAATTTGCCACAAAGATAAAAACTCTGTGCCAATCGGAAAGGATGGTCTGCGCTTTATGAGGGTTTTCATCATAATTTCCGTTTAATGCCAACTTCCAAGGCCATTTCTTTTTCACTTTCAACAAAACTCGTTGGCTGAAGATCCCACAGGTATCTAACGATTTCCTTGAGAGCCTCTCCATCACCCCGATGTATTGCTTCCTGTCCTAAAGATATAAGCCTTTGAGCTTCTTTCATATTTACAAAAGAACCACCTGGCTTGCACAGAGAATCAAAACATTCTTTCCAAAACCAATTCTGTTTGAATAGAATCCGCCATTTTAACTCTTCAAAATCATTAACGACCTTTTCCAATGCTTTTTCATCTTCACGGCCAGCCTGCCGCCCAGCCTCGCGACATAGGATTTCGTATTCTTTCTTTTCAAGATTTTGCCCCCATCTGTTAACCACATCCTCTGCTTGCACCCTTGCTGACTCAAGCCTGCTCATTAACAACGGCAGAGTTGCTTTAGATTTAACCTGTTTTCCCAACTCACTAAGACGACCCCGAATCTCCTTAGACTGTTGAACAATTCTTTTTGAGTCATCGGGGTCGCCCTTAGCATTAATCTTCAAACGGTTTTGTTCCTCTGCAAGTTCATCGAGTTTCTCCTTAACATCGTCAATTTTATGCTTAATGTCAACATCTCCCGTATTATGAGCTACGTTTTCAAATTCATGAATACGCTCATAATGCTCATATAGCTCAGCATTCAAATGCAGTGCTTTTTCAGTTATGCTCTCCTCATTTTCTTTTGGAATATAAATGCGCTCTTGAAAATGCTGATTAAGGACAGGAACAAACGCTTCAACTTTCATAAGTCGAGAGACATTTATTGAAATCAATATTTCAATATCGGTCCCTTCGGGAATAGGACGCCGGATTTCTTTGGCATTAATCTTTAGGGCACCTACCCAAGTGTTTGCCTCTGGGTCAGATAAAGATTCACCCTCCCAAATTTTAATAGCTAAGCAATCATCTTTCTGACTGGGCTTAAGTACTCTGCTGGCCTTGTAAACAACTCTTTTTTCAGCAGGAAGAGGTGTCGAGCGAGGGAATATTATATCGATTTCTCTTTTACCATCACTACCCACAATCTCTGCACCTATAGAGTGAGGTAATGGCGGTTCAGACAGGGTTAACCCATGACGAATAGAAAAAGAATCCGGGTTTATGGTCAAGTCTTTTCCAGTTGTATCGCGCAAATATATCCAGTATCTGACAGTTTTACCTTCGAGAAGATGGACCTTTGTTTCAAAGTATCCATCTACAACAGGAATCCAACCACTTGTCCAATGACCAGACTCGGCATCAATGCGGACTTCAACAGGGCCGATTTCTTTCTTCAAATCATTAATCTTGCCTGCTACCAGACAAGTTGGTTCAGACCAAACTGGTTCATAAGCAAGATTCAAGTCAATAGTTTCTTGCTTTACTGTCTTAGAAATGCTTTTTTTGCGTGCTTGTGTAGAGGCATATATAGCCGCACCACGCGCAACAATAGTCATTGGGTCAATAGAAAAATCTAGAGGCACACCAAGCTCGTAAGAAAGCATCTCGCGAATGAAAGGCATATTTGTTGGGCCACCCACAAGGATGACTGTTGCTAAATCTTTAGAAGCAAGTCTTGCTTGTGTAAGGGCTTGCTTACACAAATCAATAGTCTTTGCAATAGATGGTTCTATGAGCCGGTTTAATTCAGAGCTTGTTATCTCAAATTCTGCTTCTATGGGCTTCCCATCCTTATCCTCACCACAATCGAAAATACTTATCAAAACTCGATCTGCATGACTCAAGTCAATTTTAGCTTCTTCAGCTTTACCTCTAAGTATTTGAATAAGCTTACGGCTGGAAGCCACGTTATCATTAAGGGAGGACAGGTTAAATGATTCTTCTAAACGGGGCAAAATTATCCTTTCTACTATAAACCGATCGAAGTCTTTTCCGCCGAGCATATTATCTCCTCTATGCTCTAAAACAGAAAGCCGTCCGTCTTTAGTCGACACGACTGCGATATCAAATGTTCCCCCGCCCAAATCATAAACTAACCATCGCTTATCGCGAGTGTCAGATTTCATACCATATGCAATAGAAGCTGCCAAGGGTTCTTGCAGTAGTAGAGCCTCTAACAAACCGGTAAGAATCGCACTGCGTGCTGTTGCCTCGCACTGTAATTGACCAAAAGCAGCGGGTACCGTGATAACGGCGGTATCAACATTTTCAGATGTTTGTAGCCGCACATCATCAATAAGCGACTTGAGCACTTCAGCAGAGAGTTCCTCTGGTGATAGCTTTTTCCCGACAGCGGAAAATAATTTAAAATCATTTTGTCCCATTAAACGTTTAAATTCAGATGCTACATTATCAGGGTCAGAGAATAATAATTGAAAGGCTCTCCGCCCCACGATTATGCGCCCCGTTTTTTCAATGCGAACTACGGAAGGGGTTACTTCCATCTGATCACGATTTTTGAAAATTCTTATATTATCGCCATCGCATTTGGCTATTGCGGAATTCGTAGTGCCCAAGTCAATACCATACTTAATTGTTTCATTCATACGGTTTGCTCCTTATCTGTTCCTTTACCGTCAGTTATCCCTTTAGCAAGAATGACTTGGCCGTGGCTAAGAAGCATGTCATCCCACAATATAATTGGTGACACCATTTCTTTTATTATGATGTCTCCGGACTTTATTAATGAATCTTCCTCTGTTGTGATTATATCTACAGCCATTCCAGTATCATAACTCTGACCTGTCAAGTCAATAAACTTGCACCCGCTTGATTCAAGAGCGTCTTTTATTTTCTTAATAGGATATCGAAGAGCAATCATATTAAATTGAGATTCTAATTTTCCAATGGTCTGCCAAAGACGCCATGTTTCAAGCATGAGAGTTATCGCAACGTCCTGTGCTATTTCAATAGCATCTTTCTGGCTACTCATTTATCTGCCCTTAACCAATCTATTATACTTATCAATTTTCGCATTGACTGCCTCAAGTAATTGTTTATATTCAGCATGTTTGAGATTATATTGCTGTAATGCTGAATTGTGTAAGGCTACATAATCGTTATGTTGATTCAAAGCAGATTGATAATCGTACTGATTAACCGAGAGTCCAGAATTATGGTTCCTTTCCATTTGTTTTGCTCTATTTGCATAGAACTCGATCTGGTTTTTGTAAGAATTAATTTTTTCAGTAAGCCCTTGAAGTTCTATCTCATAACTATTTAACTCGGATTTTGTATTTTCTATTTGTGATTTTAAGCTTGATATTTCAGATCTACTTGGCCTTTCAACTGGCAGAGGATTACCGGGATTACTTGAATAATTAGGGCTTGTATTTGTGTAACTACTACGATTAGAAGAGTTGTACTGACTATCCATTGTTGCATAGAGTATCCATAAGCCAACAAAAAACAACAAGACAATACCAATATGTACTTTATCGAAAGTGCTCAAAGGGGCCTTACCAAA
>JAHFEP010000072.1:0-3710 GCA_023248415.1 Nitrospirota bacterium | reverse complement strand
AAAACTATATTTGTTCTCTTCCACATATCGAACTCTGTATCTTGCTAATGGTAATATCGGTATGAACAAAAGAACAAAATATAACGTTGCTATATAAGTACTGCTTTCTGGATCGAAATCTGATTTTCCATAGAGTGTAGTACCAATGCCGTTTATTGTAGATAATGAAGGAGCGTTATAGATAGGCTTTAAATTTTTCCAAGTCTTTTCCTGTTTTGCATGTTTGGAAACTGTCTCCATATCTTCTTTGATTCTCTCATTAACAATGCTCTCCTTTGCAAACATCTGAGCTTCTTTTAAAATCTTCTCCGCTATTTGGAAGGATTCAGCCTCATTGTGATAAGCAATAGAAATATTCCTAAGACATGATGCAATGATTTCTCGTGATCGTTTGACTGCTTCAGAATCCGCCCCTGCAATTAAGTGCAATTTTTTCATTAATGGCAATACACTGTTTTGACACGATTGATAAGCTTTATCGCATAATGATTTTGCCATATCAAGTTCTTCTTTTGTCTTATTTTTAGGATCTATAAAATTGGGTACCCCCTCATTTAGCTGCTTCAATATTTCACCTGATTTTTTTTTGAGCTCAGCTTCAATAGGGTCAAATAATTCTGACTCAATATAACGAAGCAATGACTGAGGCAGCCCAGAATTGCGTATTAAATATAAATGACGTTGCACCACTTCATATCCGTTGCTATCAACTGCACTCTGTAGAAAGCCTACCGATGGTTGGAGAACTAACTTCCAGGATTCTTTCCTTAATGCAATAATGTCTGAAATTGCTGCCAAGGGTTCAAAACCAGATTCCATTTCAACATCTATGAAATGTTCCCAATAATCGTCGCTTTCAAGGGTTATTTGCCAATTTTTCAGTGCTTTAGTCCACAATCCTACATCTTTGGCATCGGGATCTCTAATAATACAAGAGGCATGAAGAAGACGTGCAAGATTGGCTGTTGAAGAATAATTTCTGTCTGATCCTAAGAGCTGTAGGGCTCCATCAAAATCTTCAGAAGTGAGTTTTGCTAATGCGTCTTTATCGGTACTGGTATTTGCTTCAAACCAGAACAACCTTTCTCTTAAACGAAATGAGGAATTTTCCAGTCTATTAAAAGCATCACGAATTTTGGCTTCGTTTAACCCAATTGTGTCAAGTGTTGAAAAAGGATCATCAATAGTAGCAGAACTCCCTGCTTTAACTCTTGTACGCAAAGCTTGTTGAGCATCGCGAATGACAGTTCTGTTACTATTTGCAGAGACACCTAAAATCCTAAAGGCATTGTCTTTATAAAGTTTCCCCATCAGTATCCTTTAACTTATTGAGTTATAATAAGTTTATAGATGCTTCATCCCTCTATATTGAGCCAATCATTTTTATGTATTTCATTGGCTTCTTTTAAAAGTTCTTAGATATGTTTATAAGCATTTATTCCACATCGTTTTTTTCTTCATAAAGAGCAACTAAATCCTGAAAAGCCATATTTTTCTCCCAATCACAATATACTCCGTTGGATAAGCATGGAAATTCTCCTCACCATTTTTTGCAAACTTGCCTGTCTCTGCGTCTCTCTTTTAAGGAAGAATTTTTGTATGAAATTTATTCCTTAAAAAATTCGTTTATCTATTAAAGATGTAGATGAAATATCTAATTTCATACTACATTCTGCTCCTGTATTAAACTAAAAATTTTTAGACGAATCATGTCCTGTAAGCTGCATTGATTCTGACATAATCATACGAAAAATCGCATGTCCAGAGGGCTGCCTCTGCCTTGCCAAGGCGCAGGTCAATAGTAATTGCAAACTCCTTTTGCTTTAATGCCTCTGTTGCCTCTCTTTCAGCGTCTTTTCCAAGGCCGACTCCATTGCCAACCATCTTTACATTATCAAAAAAAATGTCTATCTTATTATCTTTTATCCTAACCCCTGAATATCCAATGGCGCACATGATCCTGCCCCAGTTTGCATCTGAGGCAAAGAGCGCTGTTTTTACAAGATTTGAATTGGCAATTGCCATGCCTATTTTCTTAGCGTCATTAAATGTCTTTGCGCCTTTTATCTTTATCTCCACAAACTTTGTTGCACCCTCGCCATCCTTTACAACCATCTTTGCAAGCTCTTTGCAGACATAGCTCAGCCCTTCCTGAAAAGCCTTATACCCTTTGCTTTTTGTGATGCTGACGCCTGACACGCCATTGGCAAGGCAGATAACCATATCGCTTGTGCTTGTGTCTCCGTCAACAGTAGTCATGTTAAAAGACTTGTCAACAGCAGCCTTCAAAGCCCTCTTCAAATCCCCTGATGCTATCTTTGCATCTGTGCCAATAAAAGCAAGCATTGTAGCCATATTTGGATATATCATGCCAGAGCCTTTTGCAATGCCGCCTATTGTAACTGCCTTTCCATTTATTTCAATCTGAACTGCCTTTTCTTTTAAAAAAGTATCTGTTGTCATTATTGCCTCTGCTGCATCCCTTCCCCCTTCTCTGCTGATTTTTGATACAACGTTAGCTATGCCATTTCTTATTTTTTCCATTGGCAGAGGCTCGCCAATAACACCTGTTGAGGCAACACAAATAAGATTGGGTTTGATGCTGAGCGCCTTTGCTGTTAGGGCTGCCATCTCATCTGCATCCTTTATCCCCTGTTTTCCTGTGCAGACATTTGAATTTCCGCTATTGGCAATAATTGCCTGTCCAGCGCCCTTTTTAATATTCCTTTGACTGATAATAACAGGCGCTCCCTTTACCTCATTCTTTGTAAAGAGTCCTGCAGCAGTGCATTGTTTTTCTGAAAAGATTAAGGCAAGGTCTTTTTTCTCAACCTTTTTTATGCCTGCGTATATGCCAGAGGCAAGAAAACCCGGAACAGCAGTTATACCATTAGAAAGCTCTTTCATTTTATAATACCCCTCACCCTGCCCTCTCCCCATAGGGGAGAGGGTAATACAATTGTACCTCTCTCTGGCTTCCTCTATTCCCCCTTTACTAAAGGGGGACACAGGGGGATTATGGAAACACAGGCAGCAGATTAAGCCCGCATCCCTCATCAAATCCCTGCATAATGTTCATGTTCTGAACTGCCTGGCCAGATGCGCCTTTTATTAGATTATCTATTGCAGAGACAATAACAGTCATGCCAATCCTTTTATCCTCAACAATCCCTATCTCGCAGATATTTGAACCCCGAACATTCTTTGTATCAGGCAAAGAGCCTGAATTTAGGAGCCGCACAAACGGCTCATTCTCATAAAAATCTTTATACTGTAACAGAAGGGCATTTGCATCAATTTTTTTCTTTATATAAATCGTGCTCAATATCCCCCTGTTCATTGGAATCAGATGGGGAGTAAAAGAGACCTTGATATTTTTGTTAGCAGCCCTGCTTAATTCCTGCTCTATCTCTGGTGTATGGCGATGCGTGCCAATCTTGTAAGCCCTCAGGCTTTCATTTACCTCTGTAAAAAGATATGCAACCTCTGCACCCCTTCCAGCGCCTGACACACCTGACTTTGAATCAATTATAATCGGCAAATCAATTGCCTTTACCCATTTGCTTTTTAATAATGGCGCAATGGCAAGTATTGCAGATGTAGGATAGCATCCTGGATTTGCAACAAGACTCGTTTTTTTTATCTTATCCCTATAAAGCTCTGGCAGACCGTATACAGCATTTTTTAATAAAGCCTTTGCAGTATGTTTT
>JAHFEP010000211.1 GCA_023248415.1 Nitrospirota bacterium | reverse complement strand
TAGATTTTTCCTTCGTACCTGCAGCCCTTGCCCCCGAAGGTTTTAATCGGGGGTTGGGCTTTTTTTCCCCATTTTTTAATCCTGCTATTGAAAGGCAATCGTTTAGCGTAAGCTCCTGTGGCTTCTTGTCCGCAGGGATGCGGAAAAACTTTTTTCCAGCCTGAATGCACGGGCCGTATCTGCCGTTCACCACGCGCACACGAGCGTCCTCGTCCCAGCATTTTATCATTTTCTCCAGCTCTTTCTTCTCCTTCGCAGACACAAGTTCAATGGCGCGCTCCAGAGTTACGCTAAACGGGTCTTCCCCTTTCCCCAAGGACGCAAAAATGTTTTTGTATTTCACATAAGGACCGAATCTTCCTTTAGCCACGCTGATATCTTCATCCCGAAACTTGCCCAGCGCTTTGGGCAAGCGGGGGCCGCTGAGGATTTCTTTCACCCTTTCGAGTGAAATCGTGTACGGGTCCTCGCCTTTCGGGAGCGACACATACGCGTTTTGATATTTTATATACGGGCCAAAACGTCCGATGCTCACTATCACCTCATCGCCTTCGTGCGTTCCGAGATTGCGGGGCAGCTTGAAAAGAT
Source organism: Nitrospirota bacterium (assembly GCA_023248415.1). Lineage (GTDB taxonomy): Bacteria > Nitrospirota > CAKKRA01 > 9FT-COMBO-42-15 > 9FT-COMBO-42-15 > 9FT-COMBO-42-15. The sequence goes on along the minus strand of JAHFEP010000211.1, from coordinate 4,116 downwards.
CCATCGCCTGCTCAAAGGTGATGTTATCCATGCGCTGGTTTTTGAGAAGCGAAGCATATCTCGGTTTCTCCTCGTCATCCTGATGCCCGATTTGAACTATAGGGCCAAACTTTCCAAGGCGCACAATCACCTGCTTTCCTGTCTTCGGGTCTTTGCCGAGCACGCGCTCGCCGCTTTGTCTTTCGGATGTTTCGGCAGTGTGCTCCACGGTTTTATGAAATGGCTTGTAAAACCCCGCAAGCATCTTTGTCCAGACTAATTTTCCCCCGGCAATTTCGTCAAACTCCTCCTCTACTTTTGCCGTGAAATTGAAATCCATAATGTCTTTAAAATTATTCATCAGAAAATCATTCACCACCATTCCGATGTCTGTGGGAAACAGTTTTGCCTTCTCCGCTCCGGTGTTTTCGGATTTGACTTCCCCGGTGATTTGTTTATCCTTCAACGTGAACTGATTAAAATTCCTTTTCACCCCCTCGCGGTCTTCCTTTACCACATAATTTCTTTTTTGAATGGTGCTGATGGTGGGGGCATATGTTGAAGGCCTTCCAATGCCGAGTTCCTCCATCTTGCGGACAAGCGTGGCTTCGGTGTACCGCGCAGGATGATACGTGAAACGTTCCGTTGCAGTTATTTCTCTGCTCGTGAGCTTCTCGCCGATTCTCAAAGGAGGCAGAATGCCCTCCGCATTTGCCTCATCTTCATCATCTTTTGCTTCAAGATAAACCTTCAGAAATCCTTCAAATTTCAAAACCTCGCCTTGTGCGACAAAGTTTTCTTCAGCCGTTGACACGCGGATTACAGCAGTTGTTTTCTCCAGCAGCGCATCGCTCATCTGCGACGCAATGGTTCTTTTCCAGATTAGATCGTAAATGCGGATTTCCTGCGCATCGCCTGTAATCTCGTGGATGTTCAGATAAGTCGGGCGAATGGCCTCGTGCGCCTCCTGAGCGCCTTTGCTCTTTGTTTTGTAATGACGGATGGCAAGAAAATCTTTTCCGTATAATTTTTCAATCTCGTCCTTTGCCTGATCAAGGGCGGCGCTGGAAAGATTCACCGAATCCGTGCGCATATAGGTTATCTTTCCGCTTTCGTAAAGTCCCTGCGCTATTCTCATTGTTTGGGCAACAGAGTATCCGAATTTTCTTCCTGCTTCCTGCTGAAGTGTTGAAGTGGTGAATGGCGCAGATGGGGATTTCTTTGCGGGTTTTGTTTCAATGCTGGCGATGGAAAACTCCGCGTCTTTGCACTTTTCCAGAAATGCCTTTGCTTCTTCTTTTGTTGAAAACTTTTTTGGCAGCTCCGCTTTTACTATTTCGTTCTTCTCATTCAGAAAAACAGCCGACACTTTGTAAGATGAAACAGATTTGAAATTTTGTATCTCTCTTTCACGGTCAACAATCAATCTCACGGCAACGCTTTGCACCCTTCCTGCCGAGAGCGCAGGCTTCACTTTTCTCCAGAGGAGCGGAGAAATCTCATAGCCGACCAATCTGTCCAGCACCCTGCGCGCCTGCTGGGCGTCAACCAGATTTTTATCAATTGTCCTCGGATTTTCAATCGCTTTTTGAATTGCGTCTTTCGTAATTTCAGAGTAAGTTATCCGTTTTGTTTTCCTGCTGCTTAAATCCAGCGCCTCCGACAAATGCCACGCAATGGCTTCACCTTCGCGGTCTTCATCCGTTGCGAGCCACACAATATCCGCGCCCTTAGAAAGTTTTTTCAGTTCGGCAACCACTTTTATTTTTTCGGCTGGAACCTCATACACAGGCTGAAAATTGTTTTTTATATCCACTCCTATCCCCTTCTGCACCAAATCGCGGATATGCCCGATGGAGGACTTTACCGTGAATCCCTCCCCGAGAAATTTCTCTATGGTTTTCGCCTTAGCAGGGGATTCTACTATTACTAATGATTTAGGCATACTTTTAACAGCTCCTTATAAACATATTTCCTGATAATCTCTTAACAGCGCCCTTTAACTCTAAGTTTAATAAAAGCGCTGATGCCTTGCTTGCAGGCATTTTGCTTTCAATTGTCAGCTTGTCTATGTGTTTTGGTTCAAGTGTTATATTATCAAAGAGCAATCTCTCTTCATCTGAAAGATTTGTAATAGCCGTCTTATTCTTCAAAGCCCTTAAATCTTTTAACTCACCCTTTAGCCGCGGTATAAGCTCTTCAATAATATCATCTGCCGAATTTATCAGCTTCGCGCCTTTTTTAATCAGGCTGTTTGAGCCCTTGCTCATCCTTGATGTAATATTTCCCGGCACAGCAAAAAGCTCCCTGCCCTGCTCAAGCGCACAGTTTGCAGTAATCAAAGAGCCGCTGTCATCTGACGCCTCTATAACAACTGTGCCGAGCGAAAGGCCGCTGATAATCCTGTTTCTCTGCGGGAAGTTTGCTGCTTCCGGCAATGTGCAAAAAGGAAATTCAGATACCACTGCGCCTGCCTCTTTAATCCTTGCCATCAGACCTTTATTCTCCGGCGGATAAACAACATCTATGCCGCATCCAAGCACTGCGATTGTCCTTCCCCCTGCATCAAGGGCTGATTGATGCGCAAAGCTGTCTATCCCCCTTGCCATTCCGCTTACAATTGTTATGCCGAGCGATGACAGCTCTTTGCTGATTGTTTCAGTTATCTGTCTTCCGTAATTAGTGGCGCTTCTTGAGCCTATTATTGCAACTGATAATCTATCCTCGTTCTTAAACCCTCCCTTGACATATAAATACGGCGGCGGGTCGTATATAGATTTAAGGTTTTGAGGATAGTCATTATCATTTAATGTAATAAGCCTTATACCTGAATCTTTGAGCTTAATCAGCTCATTATTTATCTTTTTATCATCAGGCTTGAAGTTTTTCAGCTCCTTTATTATTTTGTCACTGATGCCTTCAACATCTTTAAGCTCAGGAGGGGATGCAGAGAATACCGCCTCAGGAGAGCCAAAGGCCTCAATCAGCCTTTTATAAAATACCCTTCCAATGCCCGGGACATCGCTTAATGCAAGCCAGTGATACAGCTCATCCACAGAGGCTGTCTCCATTAAATTATTTGAGTTATCCAACAGTGCAAACCTTTCTTGAACCCGCCTGTAAGGCAAGGGGGCTGACAATGGATTGACAGGAATTGAAGAGCCATAGATAAAATGGGGCGATGAAGAAGCTATTTTGTTTCTACAATATCTCCTTTAGAAATAGTCCTCACACTATTTAAAACAAGCGCTGCTGAAGTGCCTTCCTGTACCGAAAGTATCTTCAGCTCGCCAACAATCTGGCCTGGCAGCTTCATGCCTTCACCCGGGGAGTATCTGGATGTCTTTACTCCGGGTCTCACAACCACAAATCTGTTGCCTATTGTTACACCATCCTTTGTTCCTTTGTCGATATACACTACATCAAGCTGTGCATTCTGTATCTTTTCATCCTTTACCTCAACAATATAACCCCTTAATTTCTTCGCAGAGGCGCCTTCTTTTAATAATTCATCTGTAACCGCAGTCTTTTTATAAGGCATGAGCTTGTCGCCGTATCCTATAATATCAAATGACCTGATGATGGTGCCTGTTGCCACATCCTTTTTAACATCTGTTATCTGTACAACGCCTAATATCTTTATAAGATGACCCATCTTTTTTTCTGTTACAGGATGCTTAACCTGTCTTACGACTTTATATATGGTATATTTCTCGCCATTTGCTATAGCAGGGTTATTTTTTCTGTTTATATAGATTATATCGTTGTCGCTTAGTATTACCCTTTTATCCCATGAGCCTACAACGACTCCTTTGTCTTCTAATTTTGAAACAACAAAACCGCTGGAAAACAACAGCACCTCATCAGTTAATACCCCGACTCCTTCTAAGAGAAAAGGTTTTGCCATTCTTTCTGCCTGCGGCTGGGGAGTTGTTACAACATCTTCTACTGCTGCAGGCGCCTCCTCAGCAGCTTGCGGCGGAACCTCTTCAGCTTTTTCTGCTGCCTTCTCTGCTGGCAATCCCTCCTTTGGGGCCTCCACTGGCTGAGCTTGCGGAGCCTCTTTTATAACAATCTCCCCGCCCGGCAGCATAATAACATTTCCGGGATAGATAAGGTCAGGGTTTATGATATATT
>JAHFEP010000210.1 GCA_023248415.1 Nitrospirota bacterium | reverse complement strand
GTTATCAACACCCATGTGGCATGTTGTGCATCTGTCAGCCCTTTTTAGCTCAGGCACCTGTATCTGTTTTATCTCGTTTACCAATTTTACTGATGCCTTTTCTTCAGGTGTTGATGCCTTTTGCAATTCCATCTTCAAAAATTCTGTCTGATATTTCTTCCATTCCCTATTATTGTCTTTATAAGCAGCGATGCCGAATAGAACAGCAAATGACAGTCCGAATATGAAAAAGAGTTTATATATCATTAAATTCCTCCATCATCTTTATTTTTTTAATGCGGCGAAGGCATATTCCACGGCCAGAAGATCTGCCAGTTAGGCCCGCGGAAGAATTCGCCAACAACAATAAGACCAACTGCAAGGACAAGAAAGATTGTAAATAACAGATTTGCTATCTTTCTTTCAGGCGCAAACCATACCCCAACACCCTTTTGGCTTCTGTCAAAGTATGGCGTCAGCATCAGTATTATCACAACAACTGTGGGGGCAAATATGCCGCCCCAGAACGGGTGGGCCCATGAGAGCATCTCCTGAAGTCCTAAGAAATACCATGGCGCCTTTGCAGGGTTCGGCGTGTTTGACGGATTTGCCTCTTGTTCAAGGGGCGCATTGAAGAGCAGGGAGATAGTCATTAATGCAATAAACACCCCCATAAAGAGTATTAATTCCCTGAAGAACAGATGCGGCCATGATGTAACTGTATTGTCAGGGCCTTTTTCTATCTGAAAAGATTTTGTTTTTGTCAGCTCCATAAGACCATAGGTCTTATTCGGATTTTTGGGGAATATTGCTGGTTCTTCTTTCTTGTCCAATTGTTGTCCTCCTTTTGAATATAATAAGCTCTTTAAAATACTTTTTACCGTCATTGCGAGCGAAGCGAAGCAATCCTGCTTTTAAAACTCAGAGATTGCTTCGTCGCTTTGCTCCTCGCAATGACTGCGAGAAAGCTATTTTTAACTTTTACTCCTCTGCCGGCCTTGATATGCCGCCGTCCTTCCTTATCCTCCAGAAGTGTACTCCGATTAGCGCTGCTGCCACCAATGGAAGGACTACAACATGCATTACATAAAAGCGGATTAATGCATTCTGTCCCACTATTGTTCCGCCGAGGACTAACTGCCTGAGATTTGCGCCCATGATTGATTCAGGCGGCGATGTTCCAATCAGATTTGCAACAATTGTAATAGCCCAGAATGCGAGCTGGTCCCACGGAAGAAGGTAGCCTGTCAGGCTGAGAAACAGTGTTATTATCAATAATACTACGCCAATGCCCCAGTTAAACTCCCTCGGCGGTTTATATCCGCCTGTGAAAAATACGCGGCACATGTGAAGAAATACAAATGCCACCATACCATGCGCACCCCAGCGGTGAAGGTTCCGCAGTATAATGCCGAAAGAGACAGCAAACTCAAGATCCTTCATGTCATTGTAGGCGCGTTCTATGGACGGGATATAGTAAAACATAAGGAGTATGCCTGTAGCAGTCAGGATAATGAATAGATAAAAGGCTATCAGCCCAAGACCTAGTGTATATCCTGCCCTGATAGTATTTTTATGAACCTTAACAGGCTGAATATGCAGTAATAGGTTGCCTGTTACTACCTCTGAACGTTTGATATCATCATCCGGGTAACCGTGCCTGAATATGGATTTATAGAAGCGGTTATTTGTGAACAGGTCAAGTAGTCTGTTCTTTTTCATCAACTTATTCCCCCTTTATATTCTTTAGGCCTTAATCTGATAGTCAGGCTTTACATACTCTTTTGAATCAACAATAATCTTTCCATCACTGGCAAGCACAGCCTTATACCATGGCAATGGTTTTGGCGCTGGTCCTGCAATAACCTCTCCTTTAAGGTTGAACACGCTGCCGTGGCAGGGGCACTCCCATTGATTTTTTGCCTCCACCCATTTTGGCGTGCAGCCCATGTGCGTGCATACAGAGGATATTATCCTTATCCCTTCAATACCGTCCTTTCCCCGAACTACAAAGAGCTTTTGGTCCTGAACAAAGGTTACAGTGTTTGGAGGATAGTCAGACGGCTTGCCTATCTTGAATGTGGTTGGCGGCTCATATAAGACATTTGGAAACATATATCTTACTGAACCCAATGCGCTGCTTGCCAAGGAAGATAATAAACCAAACCAGCCAAAGAAGAGAAAGAATTTTCTTCTTGAGATTTCGCTTTTAGTTTCTTTAACATCCTTTTCACTCATTTGCAAAAACCTCCTCAAATTCAAATTTTTCCATTGTAATTGTATTCGTCGGGCAACGTTTTGCACAGAGGCCGCAGCGGATGCACTTGTCCTCATCCTTTATAATTGCTGCCCCATTGATGGATGAAAGGTCAGAGGTGCCGTATCTGTTCTGAATCAGTTGAGCAAGATTTTCGTCTCCTGCAAGATTTGAGAGGCTTGTGAGTTTAAGGCAGTTCATCGGGCATACATCAACACAGCCTCCGCATGCAATGCACAATTCGCCGTTGAATATTGTATTAATATTGCATTTCAGGCATCTGTTTGCCTGCTCAACAGCCATATCCTCAGGATATCCCAATTCAACCTGTGTAAATCCCATCAGCCTCTTTTCAGGGTCAAGGACAGGCGGTTCTTCACGCACTATATTAATATAGTCTTCGGCAGGTTTTTTATAATCCTTTAATTCAGTCATCTTTGCCTTTTTTATAATATTACGCTCTTTACCGCGCAGATATTTATCAATTGACCTTGCAGCCTTCTGGCCGGAGGCAACTGCGCCAATAACAATTCCCGGTCCTGTTGCAACATCGCCTGCTGCATAAATACCTGGCATGCCAATGCTCAAGTTGTCGTCAACAACAATAGTTCCCCATCTTGTTGCCTTAAAGCCTTTGCAGCCCTTTAAACAGGCATTATCTGATGCCTGGCCGATAGCAGTAAGCACAGCATCAGCTTCAATTATTGATTCTGAGCCTTCCACATACTGCGGATTGAATCTTCCGGAGCTGTCAAAGACAGATGCGACATCAATAACCCTTAATCCTGTAACCTTGCCGTTCTTTCCAACTACTCGCTGGGGTCCCTTTCTGGGGTGCAGGGTTATCCCTTCTTCAATTGCCTCTGATATCTCTAACTTGTCTGCCGGCATCTCATGTATTCCTTCTAAGCATACAGAGTGGACATCTTTAATCCTTAGCCTCCTGACAGTCCTTGCAACATCCATTGCAACATTTCCGCCGCCGATTACGATTACCCTTTTGCCGAGTTCAAGTCTTTCTCCAAGTCCGACCCTTCTTAAAAATGATACCCCCTGAAAAACGCCTTCCAGATCTGTTCCTTCTATTGGGAGCGGCCTGCTCAACTGAGCGCCGACAGCTATAATCGCTGCCTCAAAGCCTTCATCCATGAGGTCCTGGAGTGTGGCATCCTTTCCAACTGTAATATTTAAGCGGACATCAATCCCAAGGCTCAGGATAGAGTCCACATCAAATTTTATTATATCCCTCGGCAGCCTGTATGCTGGTATTCCAAAATAAAACATTCCGCCGATTGTTGGCTGTGATTCAAATACCGTTACCCTGTAGCCGAGCCTTGCAAGGTCATGGGCGCCTGCCATGCCAGCAGGGCCTGAGCCTATTACAGCAACCTTTTTTCCTGTGGGAACGCCTTTTCCGCTGCCAAAGGCAGTGGAAAGTTCTGCTGATTTATTAACATCAGAATTAGTGGCTTTCATAAAACTTTCAACAGCGAATCTTTTTAAGGAGCGGATGGACACAGGTTCATCTATACTTCCCCTGCGGCATGCCTTTTCGCATGGATGGTTGCAGATAAGGCCGCATATCGGGGCAAAGGGGTTTGGCCCCCTTGCCAATGCATAGGAACGGATGTAGTCGCCGTCAGCAATGGCATTTACATAGCTGCCAGACGGGGTATTAACAGGACAGGCATCCTGACACTTAATCATCTTCTTAAAATAATCCATGTCAGGTATTTTTATCTGATATTTTTCGTCAGCCATTATCCTTATCCTTTCTCCAGTGTTTATACTACCGAATCTTTGGGATAATCTTCATTTCTCCCAATTACCACTCTTCACCTTCCATATATATAGGATGCATCACATCCCTGCAGGAGAGCACACCAACAACCCTTCCTTCCTCTGTAACAGCAAGGTGTCTGACATGTTTTTTATCCATCATATCATTTGCATCAATTATAGACCTCTCTGCGTCTATGGTAAACAGGGGGCTGCTCATTATTTGCTTTACTGATGTTGAAGTTGAGTCTCTCTCCTCTGCTACAAGCCGCCTTACCATATCTGTCTCTGTAATAATACCTATAATCTCCTTGTCCTTTTCTACTAAGAGACATCCAATCTTTTTAGTCTTCATTATCTTGGCTGCCTCTTTTACAGTTATTTTGGCATCAATCCTTAAGACATTCTTTGTCATAATCTTTTTTACAGGAACCATGTTATCCTCCTCTACGGCTTATAAAGACAAATATTAATTTTGTTATTAATAAAACTTATGAATACTGTTGAAATCTTCTCCCTTTCTCTTCCGATGTCGGGTATAGATTTTATTATAATTTTGAAGGGATTGTCAATATTTTTTATTTTTAGTGTCAAGCCAATTTAGAAATGTCCTGTTTTTACCAAAATAGAAATGTCCGCGTTTCATGGTTGAACTCCTGTTTGTTCTTCCACTTTGTGTTTAGTATCTTTACCAATCCTAAATCCTC
>JAHFEP010000209.1 GCA_023248415.1 Nitrospirota bacterium | reverse complement strand
AACCACTATGGGGCGAGAGGCGCGGGGTTAAGCATGGGGCTTGCCTATGATTGGATTTACGACCGATTAGACGCGACCCGTCGCGCCAATTACATAGTCAAGATGAACCAGTGGATGTTTAATTTTACAACCCCCTACGGAACCACCGGCAACACCAGCACCCAGACTAATTTTCGCAACGGCCCTGACTATGACTATTACAACGGTTATCTGGTCGGGGCAGCAGCTATGGCCTATGCAACTTACGGGGACAATGCCAGTAGTCAAAGTTATATTGATTGGGTTAAAACAAGGGTATCCACTGAGGTCGTTCCTTTTCTTGAGGGACAGCCATATACCCTTCCCCTTTCTAATGGTTATCCCATCAAGAAAGGAGTCGGTCTGGGTGCGGGCGGCATTTTGTCGTCTGGATGGCAGTATGGAGATGAGAGCCTTAAAGCGTTATTGTATGTTCTGGGGATGATTAAGTCTGCGGAGGTGATAGATTATTTTAACACCCAACCCGCCTCAACAGCCGGACTGAATTTTTTAAAAGAGATGCCTATCGCTATGATTCATTCCACAATGCCGGATCTTCTAATGATATATCACTCTGGAAGACTGGCCAGGGACCCTATCAACCAGATTGTTCCATATTACAGAACTTGGATGGCATACATGGCCGATGAATTTAGAACAACGCAGCCCATAATATCAAGACGCATCCAGTACTGGCTCAACAACAACAACATGCCGGCATATACGCTTCAGGGACTTTCCTGGGCAGTAGCTATGACCGAGGAGTTTTTGTGGTACAACTCAACACTTCCGCAAGAAAACTACAATACCCTTGATCTGGTTTATTATGCCCCAGGCACCCAGATACTGCTTGGTAGGAGCGGCTGGGGCGCAAACGATACTTGGTTCACCTTTAAAAGCGGTGGAAGGTGGACATTAAATAATGATAATTCCCAGAACCACTTTGATATTTTTAAATACACTTCTCTTGCTGATGATTCATGGAGTTTTCCTCCATATAGCGGCCGGGGCATCTATGGCCAGGCCTCGGCTCACAATATTATTATCAATAATCTGGGGCCTGATGAAGTTGAGAGTATTTACTGGCAAGGCGAGGCAACAATCCCGCGCCGTGAGGATAATTCCAATTATACATACATTGTTGGCGATGCTACTGATGTCTATACGAGCCAACCTGGGAGCGGCGTCACCTTAAACCAAAGGGAGTTCCTCTATCTTAAGAACATAGACCACTTTGTAATCTTTGACAGATACAATACGGACGGCACACCGAGTCAGATATGGTGGCTTCTGCATTCATACTATCAACCCACCATCGTTAGCAGCGATACAGGAAGAATAGACAATGGCTCGGGAAGACTATTTGTTAAAACGTTACTGCCTCAAAACCCAATAGTTGCCGCGAGCCCTCAAAGCACCACCAGCAGCGCGCGCCTTCAAGTCTCCCCAACAACCCTGCAGACCAACAACCAGTTCTTGCATGTCCTTTATCCAACCTCTACTTCCACATCCGCCATGACTGATACAGTAAGGATTGATGCCTCCACAGGCAATATGGTTGGTTCCCATATCAGGAGCAGCTCGGAAAATAACATTGTTCTGTTCTCGTCCAGCTCAACAGGCGCTACTGTGTCAGGGAATGTTTCATATACCTTTAATCCCACAACTACTAATACAAGGCATTACCTCTTTGGCATGCAGACGAATACTCTCTATTATATCTCGGCAAACAGCAGCGCCTCTGGTACAACAGTAAATATCAGCACCACTTCCGGGACAACTCAGGTAGTATCATCGTCACAGGGAACCCTTACCTTCGCGTTAAACGGACTAACAGTTGTGCCGCCAACTCCTTCTGACACCACTTCGCCCTCAGTTCCAACAAATCTCTCAGCCACTCCCATTTCTTCTTCCCAAATCAATCTTTCTTGGACAGCCTCAACTGACGATGTTGGAGTAACAGGATACAGAATATACCGAGGCGGAACCCAGCTCACCACTACTACAAACACTACTTATTCCAATACCGGCCTCACTGCTTCCACGGCTTATTCATACACGGTCTCCGCCTATGACGCGGCCGGCAATGTTTCCGCTCAATCATCTTCCGCTTCTGCCACTACTTCAGGTGGTGGTGGAGGAACAGGTGGCGGCGGTTCTTCTGGAGGCGACAGTGGTGGCTCTGGTGGAGGCGGTGGATGTGGGTTTGTGAAAGACATTAATGGCAAAGGGCAAAAGGCAAAAGGCGAAGGGTTAGGTGTGATAATGCTTTTATTGCTGTTGATTTTGCTTAGGATAAAGAAAACAAATCAATACGAATGGTTAAAGGCTAAAGGCAAATGGCAAAAGGCAGGCATTGCTAAAACAATGCTATTTTTTATAGCAAGTGCTTTTATATTGCTATTCTTTACAGGCATCTCCCATGCTGCTGATTACTATGTCTCCCCTACTGGGACGGCGGCATGGGCGAATTGCAGCGGCTCAACACCGCTTAATGGAACATCTGCCTGTTCATGGCAGACAGCAATGGCAAATGCAGTGGCAGGGGATATAGTTTATTTTAGGGGCGGGGTGTATGACTTGGGAACTTTTACCAATATAGGTAGTATGAAAGACACGATGATGTATCCTGCGAATTCTGGAACATCAGGAAATCCAATAACATTTATAGCATATCCAGGAGAAACTCCAGATATAACCGGAACAGTTACGGCTACTTCGCAACAGGCATGGTTTGGATGCGGTGGAGATGATGATCGTGCTAATCGTAATTATATAACTTGGGATGGTTTTAATGCAACAATGAAAGTAAATAATTTAGGTGCGAGCGCAGAAACAGCCATATTTAGAGTAGCAGGCGACCACTGTACTATAAGGAATAGTAATTTTACTGGTGTTGATGTCGGTAACTGGCCTTATAATACAGCATTTGTGAGAGTGGAAACTGCTACTAACGCAACAATCGAGAATAATTATTTTCGTGACTTAGTGTCTGCGTCCTATAGCGCGGTAAATACAGCAGCAATTTATTTTAATATGCTGTCAAACACAACTACAGTTAGGAATAATACTATAGAAAACTGTGAAGGTGGAATATATGGGAAGGGTAATTCTGCAAATGTGAGTATTTATAATAATTTTATATATAATAGTGCAAACAATGGTCTGAATGGAATATGGTATAAGCGATCTAGTGCTGATGGAGAGGCATCAACTACGCGGAGGGTTTATCAAAATGTTATTGTAGGATATAGCACTGGTATATATTTTGAAATTGGTGGAGTAGGAATAGTTGTAACAGGTTCTCTTATCTATAACAACACGATTTATGCGAGCAATGGGACTAATGCCGGTATATATATACAGACAGACCATATAAATACAGAGGTGTTTAATAATATTATATTCAATAGTAATCCTTCTCTTAGATACTACGATGGTACTGTATCATACTCAAATTATAATAACTTTTACAGAGCCGCAGGTAATGTCTGGAATCGGAACTATTCAACTAATTATACTACTCTATCTTCTTGGACAGCAGCAACAGGGTTTGATGCAAACTCAATAACAACTGACCCATTATTTGTAAATGCTGGCGGTGCAAGCGCTGCTGATTACAAATTGCAGTCCAATTCCCCTGCCAGAACCTCTGGCAGTGGCGGAAACTATGCATCAGTTATGGGCGCATATATAACAGGTAATGAGACAATCGGCTATGACCCTGATGCGCCTCGTGTTGAGATAACATCTCCATCAAGCAGCACAGTTACAACTTCTAATACCACAATCACGATTAGCGGCACAGCGACTGATAATATTGGAGTTACAACTGTAACATGGAGTAATGACCGTGGCGGGAGCGGCGCTGCATGGAGCGGAGCAGCAACAGCTACTGTAAACTGGACAATCTCTAATATTTCCTTGCAGAGCGGCCAGAACATCATAACAGTTACAGCTACAGATGGAGATAATAAGACTGGAATAGACACATTAATTGTTAACCCAACAACATCAGGCGGCGGCAATACTCCACCACCATCATCAGGCGGTGGTGGTTCAGGCAGTGGAGGCGACTCTGGCTCTGGAGGTGGCGGGTGCGGATTTGTAAAGGACATTAATGGCAAAGGGCTGAAGGCAAAAGGCGGAGGGCTAAGCATGATAATGCTTTTCTTATTGTTACTGACTTTCCTTAAGCTAAAGAAACAAAATGTTTTAGGAGGTTTATTTATTATGATAAATACTAAAAGAAATCTTTTCTTACTATCCTTCTCTCTTGCTCTCTTGCTATTTTCCGGGCCTGCTGTCTCAGAGGCGGCTACCTACTATGTATCTCCGACTGGCAGTGCACAATGGTCTGCCTGCACCAATATTAATACACCCTGCTCATGGCAGACGGCAATGGCAAATGCAGTGGCTGATGACATAGTCTATTTTCGTGGAGGGACATATAATGTTGGTGTAATAGGTTCGCAAAGAGACTATGCTAATATGCGGCCAGCCAACTCAGGCACAGCAGGACACCCCATAATCTTTATAGCATATCCGGGAGAAGTTCCAAATATAACAGGAACAGTTAATGCTTCCAGTCAGGCTGCATATTTCGGGTGCAGTTACAATAACTATATAACATGGGATGGGTTTGCTGCAACCTTACAAGTATATTCAGGAAGCTATGAGACACAGACATGGGCTGCATGGGGGTCAACATACTGC
>JAHFEP010000071.1:7506-13088 GCA_023248415.1 Nitrospirota bacterium | reverse complement strand
TGCCAAGCAGCTTGCGGAGCCGGTGGAGCGTGGTATTCAGGCTGCGCAAACCCGTGTCGCCGTCTGCATCAGGCCAAAGGGTGTCTATCACAGCCTCTGCGCCAATATCCCGGCCGCCAAAGGCAATTATTGCCTTGAGTAATTTTAATGGCATGTGTTTTGCCTTTTCAGTAAACCGCAATGGCTTGTCATCTTTTACTATTGCAAACCTGCCGAGGGTGTATATCTTAAGCGGATACGGCCAGTTTTCAAGGTTAATCTTTTCAACGGGTGGATTTAATCTGCGCCTGCGGATGAGGTTCTGGACATATTCCACTTCTATCCCATGCTCCAAAGCCCTGGCACAGAGGTTGGACATGACCTCCGGCAGCCAGAAATGGCAATTATAGACGCCATGCTCATTTCCCATGGCAAAGGCATCTGTTAAGGCTTTTTTACCTTTTTGACTTTGGCCGTGATCAAAGGCAATCTGCGCCTCTATAAGACAGGCCTCGAACTGAAGGCTTTTCAGGGATCTGCCAATTTTATGCGCACGTCGGAGGTGTTTAAGGGCATCCCGGCTCCTGCCTGACCGATGCAGAATCTGGGCGCTGATAAGGCAGGTCAACCCATCGCCAAAGGACATGCCAAGTAATTTGGCCATATTATCCATGGCAGGCAGTAGATTGACTGCTTCATCAACAGCCCCGCGCAGCAAGGCATGCCAAGCTCTAAGGAGATAATTCCAGGCGATATCCATTTTACGAGCATTGAGCATTGAGTCTGTCTTTTTTAGCATTTCTTCGGCAGAGGCAAAATCACCGCCACACAGGGCAGCGGCAAGCCCAAGACAGGACAGTTGATAATCCCACAGATGCACGCCAGTCGCTTCTGATAGATTCAGCCCTTGCATGACTTTATTAAGACAGGAGCCGGCATCTGCTTTTACAAGCCATTCATACATAGCCTCAGTCAACAGGATATTAATTTGTGTTAATGCTGTGGCCCCCTTTACCCCTCCTGCCTCATGAAAGATATTCATCACATAGGCCGCCTTCTTAAAATTGCCTGTCCAGAAAAAGTAGACAGCGAGAATGACGCCGCCCTGAATCCGCAGATTCATATCAGCGGTAGATTCTATCGCCTGCAGGGTCCGCTCTACCCATACCCCTATATCAGGGTGCGCAGGCTGCCGAACCAAAAGGGCAAACGTTATTCCAGTAAAGATTTGAGCCTTAATATCTGCTGGAAGGGATGTTAGGGATTCCGGTGGAATGGCTTCAGCAACCCTGATCCATTTGTCAAGGAAAAAGAAGTCGCCGCCCTCATATATCGCACAATTCATAATGCTTGATAATGAAATAAGCATACCCTTGCTATCCTGCTGTGCCTGAAATAGCTCATAGACCTTTTCAAAATCCTTTCTTGCCTTAGTTGGATTAAAGGGCAGCCGGCATACCCCAAGCCAGTAAAGCAGCCACGGAGTCTCATCAATAACCGCCTGCGGCAGGTAATTTATCCATTGTTCTACTGCCTGATTGCGTCCCTGTGCAATCATTGCCTGTGCATTGGCAAGGATTATGCGCGCCATTGATGCCCAGTCTTCTGTATGCCTGTACAGGTTCATAGCGTCTTCTGCCTGACCTGCCCCCTCTAATATCTCTGCTGCTCCGTGCTGTGTTTGAACAAGTTGCGAAGCTGTAAGCTGCTGCCTTGTCTGTGCCAATAAAAATTCACGAAATAATGGATGATATTGATAAACAGGGTCAGGCAGGGGTCTCTTTATGATAAAGTAGTTCCTGCGGCTTAATTCAGCAAGGAGCTGGCCAGCATGGTGCGAACCAGTAAGCTGCTGCGCTAAACGTGCAGTCATTATTGGCAGAAAGGCTGTTTGCAGCAGTATTTCCTGTGAAGGTTTATCTAATTTCTGAAATATCTCAGAGGCAAAGTAGTCAAACATTGCCTTCGGAGTAAAACTGCCGCCGCTTTTCTGCAGCAAAACCTCTGACTTCTGTCTTTCCAGCATTAGCACAATACCGGCTGTCCAGCCATTGGTTTTGTCATGCAGGTTCTGTATTAATTCATTTGACGGATTTTTTATTCCACACAGTTTCGCTATACCGCGTGTCTCCTCAGTAGTTAGTTTCATCTCGTTCCAGCCGAGATTAGTCATCATGTTATTAGCCTGAAGCCGTGAGAATGCCTGCGGCGGTTCAATACGGCTGATTATAATAACATTTATTCCATCTGGAATTTCTGAAAGCCCTGCCTGTATAATCTCATGAAGTTGTGAGTCTGCCGGCGCCTCCTGATAGTTGTCCAATACTACCTGAAACGGGGAAACGGAGAATCGGCGAGGGGGTGACTTCTCCGTTTCTCCCCTTCTCCGTTTCCCCGCTTCTCCGCTTCTTCCTGACACTCGGCTGTATAGCTCACGGAAATAGTTCCTTGTAAATGTAGGAAGACCTTGCAGATATTCAGGAGTCAGTAATGGCATTGGCTTGCGGAAACGGGGCGCTGCCTGCCTTGCTGCTATGCCCATGTAGTGGAAGAAGGAGGCAATATCGCCGTCTCCTTCGTCTATCTGATACCAGAGGCATGGCAGTTTTCTCTCCTCAATGTAGGTTGAAACAAGCGTGGTCTTTCCAGCGCCAGGAGGGGCTGTTATCCAGATAACAGGACAATTGCACGCCTTATCAAGAAGCTTAAACAGCCTTTTTCTGAGCAACACATGCGCCGATTTTGGCTTCGTAAGCTTGGCTAATAACTGCGCTTGCTTCATAATTTGTTATTATATTTCTTCTCCACATGGCAAGCAAGATAAAAATTTGAGCAATTCCAGAGGCATGACACGACATGCCGCTGCATATTTTTATTATCTGATCTTCTCCACACCTGCCCTCTTGCAATATCTATAAATCCTGCATTGTGAGCAATAAGGTGAGAGCGGCCTGCACAGGTTTTGGCCATAAGTAACAAGAAGGTCATTGAGTATTCTCCAATATCTCTTTGGCAATCTCTTTCTCAAAGCGAATTCTGTTTCTTCAGGGGCCCTTGTCTTTACATAACCCCACCTGTTTGTTATCCTGTGGACATGGGTGTCAACGCAGATGCCGTATTTATTATATCCGAGCGTAACAACAAGGTTCGCTGTCTTTCTTCCAACGCCTTTTAATTTTAATAGCTCGTCTATCTCATCAGGCACAATGCTATTATATTTTTCTATCAAATCCCTGCATATTGATTTTATATTCTTTGCCTTTGTCCTGTAAAAACCAACAGGATAGATTGCGGTCTCTATATCTTTTACATTCAGCCTGCACATCTCCTTTGGTGTTGATGCAAGTTTAAAGAGCCTGTAAGATGCGCCTGCTGTTGTAGAGTCCTTTGTCCGCTGGCTCAGGATACAGGAAATGAGTACCTGAAAGGGGCTTTTGGTCCTGTTTGATACCTCTGTTACTATAGGCTGTTGCCACCTTTTTATCTCTTCTTTAAGGACTTTTATAACCTTAGGGATATCTGTGTTTTTCACGGGGTGATAAAGAAAAGGGTATCCCTAATGGGATACCCTTTTAAAATGCAACATTAATAAATACGAAAATTATTTCTTTCCTAATACTGCATCCTTGCATGCCTTCGCAACCCTGAACTTAACTACTCTCTTTGCAGGGATCTTGATAGCCTCGCCTGTCTGGGGATTCCTTCCCATCCTTGCCTTTCTGTTTACTAAAACTAATTTGCCGATGCCAGGGAGTGTGAAATTGTTTTTTGCCTCTTTGTAGGCAAGAGCTGCGATATCATCTAAAATCTGCCCTGCTGCCTTCTTTGTAATGCCTGATTTCTTTGCAACTTGATCTGCAATCTGAGACTTTGTCATTGGTTTGCCCATAAAATCCTCCTTATTAAATTTATTTTAATATTTGTTCAGTTAACAATGTTAACTGTTCCCTGCAATTTAGAGGCAAGTATAAAATACTATTTTAAAAATCGCAAGCAAAAAATATTTTTTTATCAAAAAATATTTTTTTAATAAATCATTTCTCCATTAATAAATTTCAATGTCCTCTCGTCATCAGGGCTATCAAAAAACTTATTCACATCAGCAGCCTCAATAATTTCTCCATTATACAAAAATATAACCTTATCTGCAAGCCTCTGCACCTGAAACATATTATGCGTAGCCATTATAATAGTCATGTGCCGCTTCTTTTTTAGAATATCAATTATTTTTTCAATAATAATTACGCTTCCCGGGTCAAGCGAGGCAGTCGGCTCATCAAGAAAAAGCACATCAGGCTCCAGCACAATTGCCCTTGAAAGCGCAAGGCGCTGCGCCTCGCCTGAAGAAAGCGTCAGGGCATTCTGCTCCATCTTGTGAATAAGGCCAACATCCCCCAATGTCTCTTCAACCTTTTCTTTTATGTATCCTTTATTCTTTCTGCGGAGATTCAATCCATAGGCGCAATTCTTAAAAACAGTTGCATTAAAAAGCCCGCCCTTTGGAAAAACA
The DNA here is from genome assembly GCA_023248415.1 of Nitrospirota bacterium. Taxonomy (GTDB): domain Bacteria; phylum Nitrospirota; class CAKKRA01; order 9FT-COMBO-42-15; family 9FT-COMBO-42-15; genus 9FT-COMBO-42-15. The sequence continues at coordinate 8,599 of JAHFEP010000071.1, read as the reverse complement.
AGCGTTATCCTTCTTCTCAATTCCATAGAGTTGTTTAGCGGCTCACTGCCCTTTTGATAAATCACCTTCCCTCTATCCGCATCCTCAAGCAGCGCAGAGATTCTCAGCAGTGTTGACTTGCCGCTTCCATTAGGCCCGACAATACAGTAGATATTCCCTCTTTCAAAGGTAAAGGAGCAGTTATTAAGAGCCTTCTTCGAATTGTATGCCTTGGAGATGTTTGAAATTGACAGATTTAATTCCATGACTATTTTACAATCCCCTTTTATAACTGTTTAGCGTTTTTTAAGTGAGACGCTGAACATCATTGAAAATTAAAAATTGCAAAATGAAAAATGCAGATTTGGAAAGAAAAAGCTGTCCTACGCTACTCCGTAGCTACGGACAGCTTCGCTATTCCGAAGCTGCGGAGCAGCGAAGGATAGCGAAAGATAGTCTTAAAATTTTACAATTTTCATTTTAAAATTTGCATTTTGCATTGAAGTTTAGCCAACTCTGCAAATGGCTAAACGGTTACCCCCCTTTTCTGCACCCAGTGAAGGATAATATTTACGCAGAGCGCAATAATGATTAAAACTACTCCGAGTGCAATGGCAAGTTCAAAATTGCCCTTGTCAGTTTCCAATGCAATGGTTGTTGTCATAACGCGCGTGTAGCCTGCGATATTGCCGCCGACTATCAGTATTGCGCCAACCTCTGCTATTGCCCTGCCAAAGCCAGCAATGATTGCTGCCATTATCCCATACCGCGCCTCTGCAATCACCTTTACTGCAGCCTGCGAAGACGTTGCGCCGAGTGTAATGGCGGATTTTCTGACAATATCATCAATGCCAATTATTGAGGAGTGAGATAACGCCGCTATAATAGGTGTTGCAAGCGCTGTCTGGACAATCACCATTGCCCAAGGTGTATAAAGAATGCCTACAAAACCCAATGGCCCGCTCCTTGATAAAATCAGATAAAAGATAAGGCCGACTACAACAGGCGGCAGCCCCATGAAGGTATTAAGGAGGCTAATGATAAAATCCCTTCCAAAGAATCTCTTTAGCCCGATAAGAGCGCCTATCGGGAGACCAATTAATGCTGCAAGCAA
>JAHFEP010000071.1:0-7406 GCA_023248415.1 Nitrospirota bacterium | reverse complement strand
TTTAAAGGCATCATTTGCTGATTTTGTGCCTTTAATCTTTGCAGCATCATCTGCAGAACCAATGATTATAAAGTCGTTATACATCACATCGTGACGGTTAACAAAATAGCCTTCTGATACTGCCTTTAACTCATCTTCCTTTGCATGGACAAACACCAAATCTGCGTCTCCCCTTTTTCCAATCTCAATGGCTGCGCCTGTGCCGACTGCAACCACATCAATCTTGATGCCTGTCTTTTTTTCAAATATCGGAAGCAGGTAATCAAATAATCCAGAGTTCTGTGTGCTTGTTGTTGATGCGCAGCGTATCCGTGTCTCAGCAAAGGCAGTTGATGCAATAGTGAGAAATAAAAATATAACTAATAGAAAACCCTTTATTATTTTCATGTATTTTTTTCTCCTTTATTATGAGCACAATTTAACCTTACTAATCCCTAAAGTCAAATTGTTTTTATTTATAGATGCGTTAAACTTTACCATTGACAAATGATATACAGATTGATATTTCCCTGATAATTGTATACAATTTATAATTATGGGGAACAAGACAGGACAGCTTTTAAATAACAGCATTGACTTGAGGGTTGTGTTTCGCGCATTGCAATACAGGAATTACCGCCTCTTTTTTATGGGGCAGGGCATCTCCCTAATAGGCACATGGATGCAGCATATTGCAGTGGGCTGGCTTGTCTACCGGCTGACAAATTCAGTATTCTTATTGGGCGTGGCTGCATTTGCAAATCAGATACCAACCTTTATTATAACACCTATTGCAGGCGTTATGGCAGACAGGTGGAACAAACGTAGCATACTTATTATCACCCAGATACTCTCCATGCTTCAGGCCTTTATTCTCGCAATTCTCGTGCTAAAAGGCACGGTTGATGTGTGGCATGTTATTGCCATGAGCTTTTTCCTCGGCATTATAAATGCCTTTGATATACCCGCGCGGCAATCCTTTGTTGTGGAGATGGTGGAAAAAAGGGAAGACCTCGGCAATGCCATTGCCTTAAACTCATCCTTGATTAACGGCACACGCTTGCTCGGCCCATCCATTGCAGGCGTGCTTATTGCCACAGTTGGCGAGGGGATATGTTTTCTTATAAATGGGATAACATTTCTTCCTGTTATTGCTGCGTTTGCCTCAATGAAAATTGCGCCTAAAAAGATTGAGCCTCAGCAGAACAACCACATCCTGCAGGGTTTGAAAGAGGGATACTCTTATGCCTTTGGCTTTGCGCCCATCAGGTCTGTTATACTCCTTCTTGTGCTAATCAGCCTTATGGGAATGCCCTATCACACACTAATGCCTGTATTTGCAAAGGAGATACTTCATGGCGGACCAAAAACCCTCGGCCTTCTTATGGGTGCAACAGGTGTTGGCGCCTTATCAGGAGCGCTGTATCTTGCCTCAAGAAGGGAGCATAATGGCCTGTGGAGGATGATCATTGTTGCAGCAAGCATCTTTGGCATCGGTCTTATTGCGTTTTCACGCTCACAGATTCTCACCCTTTCGTTGTCTTTAATGATACTCACAGGCTTTGGCATGATGCTCTATCTTGCATCAAGCAATACAGCGCTTCAGGCCATTGTGGATGATGATAAGCGCGGCAGGGTGATGTCTATTTATACAAGCGCATTCATGGGCATAACGCCCTTTGGCAGCCTGTTAGCAGGTGTATTGGCAAGCATAGCAGGCGCGCCGAATACATTATTAATTGGCGGCGCTTTCTGTATCTTAGGCTCCCTTATCTTTGCAAAAAGGCTTTCATTGCTTGAGAAGACCGCTCTGCCTGTTTATGCAGGCACAGAGACTGTGACTGTCCCTGCAAAGACCCTGCCGCCAGAGAATTAATCCCTATCTTTTATACAAAAGATGCATAGTATGCTTGTCAGAATCGTCTAATAATGATAATATCTTTACAATGATGCTGTGAATATAGCTCATATGGAGTATTTTTATAGTTATAGAAAAAGCGGATATTTTGACAAAGAATAAAAAAAGGAGGTGCATGTTATATGCAAACAGCGTTAAAACAGATTCGGCATCCTTATATAACAATTGATAGAAAAATAAGAGGTGGAGAGCCTATTATTGTTGGCACAGGTATTCGTGTGCTTGATATAGCTATCAGATATGAAGTTATGGGGATGTCTCCAGACGATATTCTGTCTGCCTTTCCGCATCTTACCCTCTCACAGGTGCATGACGCACTTTCTTACTACTATGAACATAAAGAAGATATTGACAGAAAATGGAAAGATGATATTAAAGAAGTTGATGTTATGAGAAAAAAGCATACATCTCTGCTGGAGAAAAAGATTGGCAAGATTAAAGATATACACAGATGAGAATGTAGACATTCGGATTGCTGAAGGGTTAAGAAAGCGGGGAATTAAGTCATTCTCAGCAATAGAAAAAGGGCTGACCGGAGCTACTGACATAGAACACTTGAAATATGCCTCTGAAATACAGGCAGCTATTTTTACTCACGACCATCATTTTCTTGAGATTGCAAAAAGATTAACAACAGAAGGGAAAGAACATTGTGGAGTAATTTTTATTGAGATGAACAGATTAAGTGTTGGCGAATGTATCAGAAGATTAGCGCTTTATGCTGATGTGTTATCAGCAGAGGAAATGAAGAACCAAATAGAGTTTCTATAGAAGAACTGAAAATATGTAAAAATAAGATAATAAACCTTCTACCTTCTATTTTATCACCCTTTTCCTCATCAGCCTGAATGGGAGCGGTGCAAGGATTATTGCAACTGCAAAGAGATAGAGGATGTCAAATAACACATCAGACGGCTGGCCATAAGAGAATGCCCTGCAGATGTTTACAAGGTGGTATAGCGGCGTGAAAAATGCAATCCCTGACAGCGCTGGCGGGAGTGTATCAAGTGGAAAGAATATCCCTGAAAATAAAAACATTGGCGTCATAGAAAGGGTGTAAAAATAATTAAAGGAGTCAATGCCCGGAACAATGGCAACAAAGATAAGCGATATCTCTGCAAATATCAGCCCTGCTATAAACAGGATGGGAATTGCGAGTATGATTAGTGAAGAATCAATAAGCCCAAATAGAGAGACAACGAGCAATATTATTGTGCCATAGAGCAGGCTTTTTGTTGCGCCCCACATCAGTTCGCCTGCAATAAGGTCATTGATATTAACAGGCGTTGCAAGTATTGCATCAAAGGTCTTCTGAAAGACCATCCTGACATAAGTGCCGTATGTGCATTCATAAGTTGCAGCGAACATGGCAGAAGAGGCGATTATGCCCGGCGCAATGAACTTGATATATGGGACGCCATTAATCTCACCCACAAAACCGCCGAGCCCAAGGCCGAGCGCAGCAAGATAAAGTATAGGCTCAATAAAATTGAGCGCTATGCTTGACTTATAAAGTTTTGTATAAACCTTCAGGTGCCTCTGCCAGACCCTGAAGGCGCTTTTAAGCCTCAAGCCGCCTCCCTGTGAGTTTTAGATAGACATCCTCAAGATTTCCGCCGTGCCTCTTCATAAGGCTAATTGGCGAGTCAACAACAACAATCCTGCCTGAGTCCATTATTGCAACCCTGTCGCAGAGCCTTTCTGCCTCTTCCATATAATGCGTTGTGAGTATAAGTGTTGCGCCTTTTGATTTTAATTGCCTCAGTTTCTCCCATACAGAAAGCCTGCTGTGAGGGTCAAGGCCTGTTGTAGGCTCATCAAGTATCAGCAACTCAGGGTTATTTACAATAGCCCTTGCAAGGAGGAGCCTGCGTTTCATCCCGCCAGAGAGCTCTTTTATATTTACATCTGCCTTTTGCCTCAGCTCCACAAAATCAAGAAGCTCCCATGCTGTCTTTGAAGAGTCCTTCTTAGGAATATCAAAATATCTTGCATAGACAATCAGGTTTTCCAAGACTGTAAAATCAGGGTCAAGATTGTCCTCCTGCGGCATCACGCCTATCCGTGCCTTTATCTCACCGGGGTTTTTTGACACATCCATGCCAAAGACCTTTACCTCTCCAGCAGAGGGCGGCATGAAACAGTAGATAATGCCCATCACTGTTGTCTTACCAGCGCCATTCGGCCCTAAAAAACCAAAGCACTCCCCTTTTTCAATGTCAAAGTCAATATTATCCACTGCCTTCAAGTCGCCATAATATTTTGTCAGACCTTTTACAGTAATAATATCCATTGTTTTATCTTGCATGAGCAGAAAGCATTTCTTCTATTTTTTCTGCTGCCTTTTTTGACTCTAAGACTTCTCTTGCCTTCTCTATCCCCTGGCCAATTGAATCTGCCTTTCTTCCAAGAAATATCTTCACACCTGCATCAAAGAGGGCGCGATTCACCAGTCCTTTATCCGCTTCTGATAGCGCTGCCTTCACAGCCCCTGCGCATCTTTTTGCATCCCCAAAGGGCTCTGGTTTAAGATAGGGGAGTCCATACTCAGCAGGGTCAAGCAACAATTGCCTTATTTCTCCATTGTCCAATAATACAGCCTCTGACCTCTCTAAGGGTATCTCATCTGATGACTCAACACCAGTGATAACAATAGCCCTTTCAACGTTCTGTGCCATGGCGCTTTTTGCCACAAGCTCCATGAAGTGTTCATGTGCTACTGAAATCAATTGTATCTTTGCCCCGAAGGGGTTTGCAGCCATCTCACAGGTGTTTATAAAACTCCGAAAGCCAAGGGAGTTGCGAATTCCCCTCAATCGCTCCATCTCAGGGAGATAGACCGATTCATGGACAAAAGCAAAACCTGTCTTTTGAAGCATATTAACTGCTTCATTTACAGGATATTTACTATTCACCCCAAGCGCCTCCAATACATCGCCAGTGGCTACACCTTTCTTTGGAGGCAGGTCAGAGCCAGAATGTGTAACAATCCTACAGCCCGCAGCGCAGGCTATAATAGTTCCAGATAGCGAAAGATGAAGTGTCCTTTTGCGGCCGTCGTATGCGCCAGCAGTGTCTATGAAGTTTGTAAGATTGACTTGAGGCATCCTGTATCTTTGCCGCATCCCCTCAAGAAAGCCTGATAGTTCTTCATCTGTTGTTCCCTTAAATCGCATTGCGGTTAGAAAGGCTGCAACCCTCGCATCGTCTTCCTTACCGTCCAAAATAGAGCCTATTGCAAACGCTGCCTCATCTTTAGTTAGATTCCTTGAACCTTCTTTCCCTTTTGCCACAGCCTTTAATAATCTGCCAAAATCTGTGCCCATATTTTTGTCTCCTAATCTTTTGTGTTTAATAGACTTATCATCTCACCTGCATCTGTAGTCGGCATCTTGCAGTTATAATTACTGCATACATAAGCAGTTGCTCTGCTATCTATACACAGAAGGTCTTTTGCAAACCTCGCAATTTTTATTATCTCTGCTGCATCTTCATCGCATGGACGAAAGACTGCCACTGTATTCGGCAAAAATTGCCTTCTTATCGCATCTATCATATCCTTTGCGTCATCCTTTTTTATATCTCCTGCGACAACCACCTCATTTGCAGGCCCAAGCACAAAATTCAGGGCAGACATAAAAAATGTGTAGCCATGAGGCGACTGCGAAACTACCTTTGAAAAGCAGCGGCTGATCTGCGCTGCCTTCTGCTCAAATTCAGCGCTGCCTGTCATACGTCCGAGACGGAGGAGATTAAGCATTGCAGCAGAATTGCCCGATGGAGTGGCGCCATCGTATATCTCTTTCTTGCGAATAAGGACAACATCAACATCATCAGAGGTTAAGTAAAAGCCTCCATTATTTTTATCCCAGAATTGATTTAGTAAGATATTATTAAATTCCAGCGCTAATTTCAAATATGAAACCTCAAATGTCGCCTCATAAAGCTCTATCAGCCCCCAGATGAAAAAGGCATAGTCATCAAGGAAACCTGATAATGCAGCCTCTCCATCCCTACAGCGGTGATACAGTCGTCCATTTGCATGGCGCATCTTTTTGAGTATAAAATCTGCTGCCTTTTTTGCTGCTTTAATATACACAGGTTCATTAAATACGCTCCCCCCTTTTGCCAGCGCTGCAATCATCAGACCATTCCAGTCAGTTAATATCTTATCATCCTTATGCGGATGCACCCGTTTCTCTCTTGCATCAAAAAGCCTCTGCCTTGCTGTCTCAATACGATTTTTAATCTCCGCCTCTGTGGTGTTAAAAACAGCAGCCATCTCCGCAAGGGGTCTTTTACGATGCAAAATATTTCTCCTGCTTCTTATCCCTGTTGCTTCATCTGCAAAATTACCCTCCACCTCTAAATTAAACACTTTGATAATAAACCCAGCATCATCTTCACCGAGGGTATTGCGAATCTCCTCTGCTGTCCACTGATAAAACCTCCCCTCTTCCCCCTCGCTGTCAGCATCCTCTGCAGAGTAAAACCCGCCATCTTTATCTGCCATATCCCTCAAGACATAGGCAAATATCTCCTCTGCGGTCTTTTTATACTCCTCTTTGCCTGTTGCCTGATAGGCCTCTATATATGCCATTGCTATCAGGGCTTGATCATATAACATCTTTTCAAAATGCGGCAGGAACCATTCGCTGTCTGTAGAGTAGCGGTGAAATCCAAAACCAATGTGGTCATAAATTCCACCAAGCCGTATAGCGCTAAGCGTCTTTTCTGTCATTGAAAGAGCCTGCGCATCACCTGTCCTTTTCCAATAACGAAGCAGGAATGTAAGATGATGCGGAGTCGGAAACTTTGGGGCATAACCAAAGCCGCCATGCCCTGCGTCAAAGATTTGAAACAGCCTTCCATATGTTTCTTTAATTATAGCCTCTTCGAGTTCTTCTTCCCCCTGAATATCAGAGATGCTGGTAAGGGCATAGGTGATTTTTTCTGCTGAGTCCATTACATCTTTGCGCCGTAATTGCCACAGCTCCTTTACCTTTCCAATAAGATCAGGCATCCCAGTGCGGCCGAATCTGCTCTCCTTTGGTATATATGTTCCTGCAAAGAACGGCTTTTTATCAGCCGTCATAATGATAGTAAGCGGCCAGCCGCCGCTTCCTGTTATCATCTGGCAGACAGCCATGTAGGCGCTGTCTATATCCGGCCTCTCCTCGCGGTCAACCTTTATGCACACAAAGGTCTCATTCATCAACCGTGCAACATCTGCATCCTCAAATGATTCTTTTTCCATTACATGGCACCAGTGGCATGTGGAGTAGCCTATGGAGAGAAAGATGGGTTTGTCTTCTTTGCTGGCTTTATTAAACGCCTCATCGCCCCATAGATGCCAGTCAACAGGATTATACGCATGCTGAAGCAGATACGGACTCTTCTCTCTTATCAGCTTATTGGGAGGCCTATTAATTTTTTCAGACTCATTAAACATTCTGCACTCCTGCTTCTGATAATAATACCATAAAAAGCAGTACGGGCAAAAACTAAA
>JAHFEP010000208.1 GCA_023248415.1 Nitrospirota bacterium | reverse complement strand
GGCAGGGCGCTGCCAGACATAAGGGACGGCCTGAAGCCTGTTCACAGGCGAATCCTCTATGCCATGTTCCGCGAAGGCCTTCTCTCAAATAAAAAATATTCAAAGTCTGCTGGTGTTGTCGGAGAGGTAATTAAAAAATATCACCCCCATGGCGATACAGCCATATACGATGCATTGGTCAGGATGGTGCAGGACTTTAATATGCGCTATCCATTGGTTGACGGCCAGGGGAATTTTGGCTCTATTGACGGCGACCCTCCCGCTGCCTATAGATATACAGAGGCAAAGCTCACAAAGATTGCAGAAGAGATGCTCGCTGATATTGATAAAGAGACAGTAGACTTTGCGCCAAATTTTGATGAGACAACAGAGGAGCCTGTTGTTCTTCCATCCAAGACACCGAATCTTCTTATCAACGGCTCATCTGGCATTGCAGTCGGCATGGCAACGAACATCCCGCCGCACAACCTTTCAGAGATTATTGACGGCCTCATAATACTCTTAGACAATCCAAAGGCAACTATCTCTGATTTGATGAAGGCAGTAAAGGGACCTGACTTTCCAACAGCAGGATTTATACACGGTATGGGTGGTATTAAGGATGCCTTTAATACAGGCCGCGGCACAATACAGATGCGCGCAAGGGCAATAGTGGAGATAAACCCCAAGACCGACAAGGAAAGCATTATTGTAACTGAGCTTCCCTATCAGGTTAATAAGGCAAGGCTCATAGAGAGGATAGCAGAGCTTGTAAGAGACAAGAAGATTGAGGGGATTACAGATTTACGGGATGAGTCTGACAGGGAAGGGATGAGGATTGTTATTGAATTAAAGAAGGGGGCTATCGCAGCCGTTGTTTTAAACCAGCTTTACAAGCATACATCCATGCAAAGCACCTTTGGCGTAATAATGCTTGCCTTAGTCAATAATCAGCCCCGCGTATTGAATCTAAAAGAAGTGCTCCACTACTTTATTGAGCACAGAAAAGAGGTTGTAGCCAGGAGGACAAGGTTTGATTTAAAGAAGGCTGAGGAGAGACGGCACATATTAGAGGGATTAAAAATCGCCCTTGATAATCTGGATGCAGTTATCACTTTGATTAGAAAGTCAACGACACCAGAAGAAGCCAGAACAGGCCTGATGGAGAGATTTAAGCTTACTTTAATTCAGGCACAGGCCATCCTTGATATGAAACTGCAAAGGCTCACTGGCCTTGAAAGGGAAAACATTTTATCGGAATACAAAGAGATACTAAAGACCATTGAATACCTCAAATCAATCCTTGCAGATGAGAAGCTTGTTAAGAAGATTGTAAAGGAAGAGCTGACAGAGATAAAGGAAAAATACGGTGACGAGCGGAGGACAGAGATAATCCCTGAGTCTAAAGAGATAACCCTTGAAGATATGATTGCAACAGAGGAGATGGTAATCACTGTATCGCATTCTGGCTATATAAAAAGAAATCCTTTAACATTATACCGCAGCCAGAGAAGAGGCGGCAAGGGCATGATTGGCATGGAGACAAAGGAGGAAGATTTTGTAGATCACCTCTTTGTAGCATCAACCCACGATTATCTTTTGTTCTTCACAAACAATGGAAAAGTCTACTGGCTGAAGGTATATGAGGTGCCAGAGGCAGGAAGGCAGGCAAAAGGAAAGGCAATAATCAATCTTCTCCAGCTTTCGCAAGATGAAAAGCTGACAACAATACTTCCTGTCTCAAAATTTGAGGACGGCAGATATGTTGTTATGTGCACAAAAAATGGCGTTATAAAAAAGACAGCGCTCTCTGCATTCAGCAATCCAAGGGCAGGCGGCATCATTGCTGTAACAATTGACAAAGGAGACAGCCTTGTTGCAGCAAGTCTTACAGACGGCAAAAAGGAGATACTCCTTGGAACAAAGAAAGGCCTTGGCATAAGATTTAATGAGGACGATGTCAGGGATATGGGAAGGACAGCAAGGGGTGTGAGGGGCATTGATTTGCAAAAGGGTGATGAGGTTGTCGGAATGGAGATAGTGAAGGACAATTCAACTATAATGACAGTAGCAGAAAACGGCTTTGGCAAAAGAACAGAGCTTGATGAATTCAGGCTTCAGTCAAGGGGCGGCAAAGGCATTATCACAATAAAGACAACAGAGAGAAACGGCGATGTTGTCGGCATACTTCAGGTAGCAGATGATGACGAGATTATGATGATAACAGCCCACGGCAAGATTATCAGATTGAAGGTTAAGAGCATAAGGACAATAGGCAGAAACACACAGGGCGTGAGGCTCTTTGACTTAGGCAAGGAGGACAAGATAAAGGATGTTGCCCTCTTGGCAGAAAAGGAGGAGGAAGAACCTGATGAAAAAGGATAGGCCGCTGATTTTCAGGGCCATCCTTTTGATAACCTTCCTTGTCATGGTGAGCCTGTCTAACCATGGCTGCGATGCAATCCCAAAGAGGCACTTTGAAAGCGCAGAAAAGATGTGGACAGAGGGCGATTACAAAGGCGCCTTAAAGGAATATGAAAAGATTATTGAAGACTATCCAAAAAGCACAGTAGCAGATGACGCCTATTACTGGCAGGGACTCACCTATTACCTTAGCCTTAATAATACAGACAGCGCGCTAAATTCCTTTCAGACCCTTGTAAACAAATACCCGGGAAGCGAATATTTTTTCCAGGCACAGATGTATATTGCAGATATATATGACAAGAAGAAGGGCAATTACAGGCAGGCAATAACAGAATACCAAAAAATAATAGAACATTCCAATAATAAAGAGCTGATTGAAGAGGCAAGATTCAATACAGCAGAGGCGTATTTTAAATTGGGTGATTTGAATCAGGCAAGGATAGAGTGGGATTTAGAGATTAATCAAATTCCCAATGGCAAATATGCAGACGAGGCATACTATAAAATAGCAACGACATATTTTATTCAGGGAAGATATCAGGAGTCCTTAGAGCATTACCAGAGATTCCTCGCAAAATATCCTGAAAGCAAGCTAATTTTAGATGCAAAATTTGCCATTGCAAACTGCTTAGAAGAGCAGGACAACATCCCTGAGGCGCTGAAGATGTACAGGTCTATTGCAGGCAGCTATCCAAACAAAAGGATTATCGCAACAAAGATAGCAGTGCTGCAGAAGAGAATGACAAGGGAGTAGTTATTTCTTCAGCATTACCATCCCTGCATCGTCAACAAACTCTATTTCTGTATTAAACCCCTGCGAGATTTCCTTGAGATGGTTAATCACCCTCTTTGCATCATCGCCTTTTAAGGCCTTTGGCTGGAAAAGGACATCAATGTTATAAACAGAGATAGGAATGACATTGGCTTCTTGAATTTTGACTTTGTTGAATTTTACAGAAAGCATCATCCCGTCCTTTACATTTTTGCTGTATGAGCCAAAGGCAAAGTTGCCGAGGCTGTAGGCAATCAGGCCGTTGTTATACAACTCTATCCCCTGCAGGACATGCGGGTGATGGCCTAATACAATCGTTGCTCCCCAGTCAATCGCATTATGCCCCATTTTGATTTGATACTCCTTTGGCTCTGTCATTAGCTCTGCGCCCCAGTGGAAGGAGACAATAACAACATCATTTTTTTGTTTTGCCTTTTTGATATCCTTTTCAATAAACTCAGGAACACCAGGCGCAGAGCCGGGCTTGTCTTGCTCTGCATAAAAGTGTAATGGAAATGTAAATGCATAGGCAAGAAAGGCGATTTTTATTCCATTGATTTCAAACAGAGCAGGTTTTCTTGATGAAGATAAATCCTTTCCAGCGCCAATGCCCTTGATATTATTTTTTCCCAAATGCTCTATTGTCTCAAATAAAGCATCTGGTCCAAAATCCATTATGTGATTATTTGCAAGGGACACAACATCAAAACCTGCATTAGCAAGGCCTTCTGCAGCCTTTGGGTTTGTTTTAAAGGTGAATTCCTTTCCCTCTTCTTTTAAGCCTTTTTTAGAAATTGGGCCTTCAAGGTTGCAGAAGGTGATATCCGCTTCTTTTAATATCTCCTTTGTTGCCTCAAATGGATATTCAAAGCCAAACTGGTCAGTGAACTCTTTGACATTTCCGCCAATCATCACATCGCCAACAGCAATAATGGAGACAGTATTTTCTTTTGTTGTCTTTTCATCAGATGGATAAAGTGTATCTGGAGAAAGGAGCAAAAAAGGCAATAAAAAGAATAGAAGGGTTTTAAGATTAATCATTCCGTTTATAGATACCGCTTTTTCCGCCGCTCTTTTCTATTAATCTAATCTCAGAGATTGTCATGTCCTTATCAACTGCCTTGCACATATCATAAACCGTTAAACCCGCAACTGCAACTGCTGTTAATGCTTCCATCTCCACGCCTGTTTTTCCTGTAATCTTTACCTCTGCCTGAATATCTATGCAGGATTTTTCCTTATCAGGAGTAAGGCTCATCTCAATAGATGTAATGTTTAATGGATGGCACATTGGAATCAGCTCGCTCGTCTTTTTTGCAGCCATTATGCCAGCAACCTGCGCAACAGAGAGGACATCGCCTTTTGCTATCTTTTTATCCTGTATAAGCTGGAATGTCTCAGGCTTCATATATACGCTGCCCTTAGCAAAAGCCCTTCTTTCAGTCTCTATCTTGCTGCCTATATCAACCATCCTCGGTTTCCCCTTTTCATCAAAGTGTGTAAGACCTGACATCTATCCTCCTATTGCTGACATAGGCCTTTTAATGGCATCGGGGTCAGACTCATTTATATTGTGCCTCTCAGGCTTTATCTGCAAGGCTAAAAGAAGCAGCCTTTGAA
>JAHFEP010000207.1 GCA_023248415.1 Nitrospirota bacterium | reverse complement strand
TAATAATACTGCTGAAGTAGCTGATGCCTTTGTCAGGCCGATTGTTTTATTATTCAGCTCCTCAATCCGGAATTGAGAGAATAGCAATATACTCTCCACACTCTTTATAGAACTTATTGAGAGTTCCGGAAGTATTAGATATTTTTCAGGGTTTATTGCATATTCAATTGAGGATGACGGACTTATATCAATCTTGCCGTCAGAAATAAGCTGATTAAGCTCAGTTGGCATGCCCTGTATAAAGGCATAGTCTGCACAATGGCGCCTCTTTTTTAATGTATAAAATACTGGAATGCAATTGGAATAATTTATCTCGCCGACCCTTAAAGCCACCTATTAATCCCCTTTCAAATCTATTCATGCATCTTCACCCTGTTTCTTCCATCTTCTTTTGCCTTATACAGCATATTGTCAGCAGATTTTACTAAATCATCAGTTGAATTCATGTCAGCAGAATACTCTGCAACACCAAGACTTATTGTTGTTTTTAGAGGCTTTGCGCCTTTTTGCAATGCAGGGAATGGATATGCTTCAATCTTCTTTCTAAGCTTCTCTGCAAGAATGGCGCCCTCTCTTATATCTGCGCCTGACATTAGGACAGCAAATTCCTCTCCGCCGTATCTTGCAATGAAATCTATGCTTCTCATATTCTCCTTTAATATCCTGCTCAAATGGATTAAAACCATGTCGCCCTGCTGGTGGCCGTAGTTATCATTCAATAATTTAAAATGGTCTATATCAAGCATTATAAGAGTAAGTTTTGAATTGTAACGTTTTGCCTTTTCAAACTCTTTTTCAATCTGTGTGTTGAAATAGCGCCTGTTATATGCCTTAGTAAGTCCGTCTGTAATTGAAAGCCTCTCATTTTCCTCATATAAGAGCATCAGCTTTACAACAACAGCAAGCTCTTTTCCGGCTAATGATAGCGTGTTTCTGTTCTTGATTTTATATTCCTTGTCATTAAATATAAAGATATTCCCCAGCCGCTCCTCTTGTATGTTCAGGCCACTCTCAATAAAATACGGCATATGAATTTCTTTATTATTATATTCCATACCGTTTGCTATTTCAATCTTAATATTATCAGCATAAAAATCCTTAACAGTTTTAATATTTTCATCGCTTAGCATCCCCTCTTTTAAATCAAGATATAGGACAGTGTTGTCTTCAGATATAATCAATAAGCCTGATGCCTTGTAATCAAGGAGCGCTGACATTGTATTAAAAAACTCCATTAAGAACTTAGTCCTGTTATTTATAAACGAAGCAAGATTCTTTATCTCGCCCATTATTGTTGACTCAAAGAGCAGCTTGTCAAAAAGAAAATTAACCTTTGACATTATATCAGCGTCCTTCATGTCATCAATAGCTGATTTGGACGGCTTTCGCCTTGCCTTGTCTTTTTTTTCATCTATCAGGGTCTTAACCTCTTTTAAAAGGACGTCCATTGAAGTGTCTTTTACGATATACCTGTCTGCGCCTGCCTTTAAACCCCAGAACCTGTCCTGCTTCTGGCCAAGGCTTGTCAGAAGTATAACAGGTATAAAAGATGTGGCATTTTCATTCTTTATAAGCCTGCAGAATTGATACCCGTTTAATTCAGGAAGGTTTATATCAGATATGATTAAATCAGGAAATTCAGTAACTACCTTATGATAGCCTTCAATGGCGTTTTTTGCAGTAATTACACGAAAGCCCTCCTTGCTCAGGCTCATCTCAATTGCCTGCAGCCATGTACGGCTGTCTTCAACAATTAATATTAATTCATTTGTCATATTTTAAACCATATTCATTATCTGTTTTGCAATCTTATATATGGGAAGCACATGGTCAGCGGCATTATTTTCTATTGCCTCTTTTGGCATACCGAATACTGCGCATGTATCTTCATCCTGAGCAATTGTCTTGCCGCCAGCAGCCTTGATAGCTTTAAGGCCTTCTGCGCCATCCTTTCCCATACCAGTAAGCAGAACACCCAAAACACCCGAACTGTAAACCTCTGCTGCTGCCTTCATAATTAAGGTTATTGAAGGTCTATGGCTGTCATAGGGAAGTCCATTATAAAGCCGCATTAATCCGTTTTTGTAAAATCCCATATGATGCTCCTCTGGAGGAAAATAAGCAACACCAGACTCTAAACGTTCATTAGGCATGGCAATCTTAACCTTTATCCTGCATTCCATTGCCAGCCAGTTAACAAATCCATCTAAGAAACCCTTTGCAATATGCTGAACAACCACGCATGGCACAGGAAAGTCAGGCGGAAATGCAGACAGAATGGTATTAATTGCAATTGGCCCGCCTGTTGAAGCGCCAATCACAACAATCTTTATCTTTTGTTTTTTAGCTGTAATAACCTTTGGAATCGCAGTTCTACGCTCTGCTAAACCTTTGCTTAAATTAAGATGCGAAAATACCTTTACACCGGCAACAATCTTAACCCTTTTTATCAGCTCATCCTCTATCTCCTGATAATCTAAAAGCGTCCTCCCTGTAGGTTTTTCCATTACATCAACTGCCCCTGCCTTCAGCGCGTCAAAGCAGACTTTAGTTTCTCTTTTATTCACATAAGAAGAAAGGATAATAATCGGTGTAGGACACCT
Source organism: Nitrospirota bacterium (assembly GCA_023248415.1). Lineage (GTDB taxonomy): Bacteria > Nitrospirota > CAKKRA01 > 9FT-COMBO-42-15 > 9FT-COMBO-42-15 > 9FT-COMBO-42-15. Next base: position 2,195 of record JAHFEP010000207.1, on the reverse strand, counting down.
TCTCATTATCTCCTCTGTTGCCTCCACCCCGCTCATTAAAGGCATCTGTATATCCATTGTAATAACATCGGGCTTAACCCGCTCAACAAGATTCACTGCGTCTATGCCGTTAACAGCCCTGCCAATAACCTTTATATCAATATCAGATTGGAGTATCTTTGTAAGGATATCAGAAAAAACATTGGAATCATCTACAATCAGCACACGAATCATCTCAAATCAATCTCCTTATTGTCTCTATCAGATTGCTCTGGTCAAATGTCCTTTTTACAATATAGGCATCTGCGCCAACCTCAATGCCACGGCGCTTGTCATCCTCGCTCTCAAGCGAGGTCACCAATATTATTGGAATATTACTAAATTCCTGTGTATTGCGCGCCTTCTCTGTAAAAGAAAATCCATCCATATTCGGCATCTGAACATCAAGCACAATAATATCAAATTTCTTCTTTTGTAGTTTATTATATGCATCAACACCGTCAACTGCCAGTGTAACATCATAGCCTGATGATTCCAGGATATTCTTTTCAAGCGTCCTTGTAGTTATTGAATCGTCCACAACCAGCACAGATTTTTTTTCTATCTCCTTTTCCTTAATCTTCTTTATTGGCAGAGACTTTAAAGCCTTCATTGAATCTATAATATCTGCAGGATTCAGGACTATTGCTATCCTTCCATCGCCGAGCAATGCAGCGCCTGAAACATTTCTGACCTTTGTCAGCGGGAATGAAAGATTCTTTAATATTATTGTCTCTTCGCCGATAATATCATCCACAATAAAGGCAGCCTTTTTTTCGCCTACTTCAATAATAATTGCAGGATATTCATTATCTGCCTCTTCATCCTCTTTCTTTGAAAATCCGAGTATATAGTCCAGCCTCCCTATCGGCAGAATATCACCGCTTTCTCTAAAGACATCGCTGTCTCCGATTGTAAATATCTCATCCTCTTTTACGTGTAATATCCTGTCAATAGCAGTCTCTGGCAATGCACACACCCCGCCGCTTATTTCTATCAGGATAACCCTTACAGTTACTAATGTAAGCGGCACCCTGATTGTGGTTTTACAGCCTTTGCCATATTCTGACTGGATAAATATTAGCCCATTTAGCTCTTCAATATTTTTTCTAACAACATCCATTCCAACTCCCCTGCCTGAAATATCAGTAATTATATCGCTTGTGGAAAAGCCGGGTTCAAAAACAAAATTAATAAGCTGTTCATTAGTAAGAGCAGGCAGCGCATCCTCAGTTACAAGGCCATTTTTAAGAATCTTCTCTTTTATCCTGTCAATAGATATGCCTTTACCGTCATCTTCTACAGCAATTTCTATATAGCCTCCAACAGAAGCAGCAGCTACATTTATTGCTCCTTCCTCATTTTTCCCCGCCCTTTTTCTCTCATCCGGCTGCTCAATGCCATGGTCAAGGCAATTAGTAAGCAGATGAACCATAGGGTCTTTAAGCCCCTCAAGTATCCTTTTATCAAGCTCAATTGTGCTGCCTTCTATCTTTAAATCAACCTTTTTATTCAGCTTCCGTGACAAATCCCTTACCATCTTCGGCATTGTCTCAAATATTGTGGAAAGGGGCAGCATCCTGATATTCTTTACGCTCTCCTCTAAGCCGTCTGTAACAATACCTAAATCAATCTGATTCTCATTAAAATCAGATGTGAATCTTATCATCCCGTCATTCAATCTTGCCAAATCAGCGCTAATCTTCTCTAAGATTCCGCCTTTCTTTTTATCTTGATTGATATTAGCCCCTCTCCCTTTTGTCCCCTTTAATCTAATCTCATCCCTTTTGAACCTGCTTATACCCTTTATCAAACCCTCGCATAATGCCGCAAGTGAATTGGAATCATCCATCCTCTGCTCAAACCTCATCTTTGATATTAGCAGTTCGCCGACCTGATTCATCATATTATCAAGCTTTTCAGTTGAAACCCTCACGGTATTTAAAGATTGCCTGTCAGATGCCCGTCTGTCAAACTTTGCAGGAGGCTGCGGCCATGTCTCTTTCGTTTCGGCAGGCTCACGATGTATCTGCTTAACAGACTCCTGAATACTGCCTGCTTCCTCTTTAACATCTCCGGTTAAAAGCCTGTTTATTGTATCAATGGATTGTGTTATTGCATCAATCCGCTCAGGTGTTATGGTCAATTTCCCGTCTTTTGCAAGGCTGAATACGCTT